>DAOVJZ010000047.1 GCA_030632035.1 Granulosicoccaceae bacterium
GGCAAGACCGGCAAGCGCCTGTCACAACGCGCCATCCAGAAACGCCTGCGTGACTGGGCCGTCAAACAAGGTATAGATGGCAACGTTCACCCCCACATGTTGCGCCACTCCTTTGCCAGCCATATGCTGGAATCCAGCGGTGATTTACGTGCAGTACAGGAAATGCTGGGGCATGCAGACATCAGCACCACCCAGATTTATACCCATCTGGACTTCAAACATCTGGCCCAGGTCTATGACAAGGCTCATCCAAGGGCCCGAAAGCAAAAACCATAACTCTTAGTCATTGATTTATATTGATAATTTCCTGTTGTAGCAGGATCGTGTACAATGCTTCGCCCTGCATGGGAGATAATTCATTGGAACAATACAGAGGCACAACAATTCTTTCTGTCCGCCGCAACAACAAAGTGGTGGTCGGTGGTGATGGTCAGGTTTCACTGGGCAATACCATTATGAAGGGTAATGCACGCAAGGTACGCCGCCTTTATAATGATAAGGTGCTGGCCGGTTTTGCCGGCGGTACGGCCGATGCATTCACATTATTCGAACGCTTTGAAGGCAAGCTGGAAAAATATTCCGGCAATCTGACACGTGCAGCCGTTGAACTGGCCAAAGACTGGCGCACCGACAAGGCACTGCGCCGACTGGAAGCATTGCTAGTAGTAGCAGACAAAGAAGCATCACTGATTATTTCGGGTAATGGTGATGTGATTGAACCGGAAGAAAGTCTAATGGCAATTGGTTCCGGTGGCCCGTTTGCTCAATCTGCTGCCCGTGCCTTACTTGAAAACACAGAACTGGATGCACGTACCATTATTGAAAAATCACTCGGTATTGCTGGTGATATTTGTGTTTATACCAATCACAACCTTTCTATTGAAGAACTGGATATTTAATAAAGAAACAAATTATGTCTGAGATGACCCCTAGAGAAATTGTCCAGGAACTGGACAAACATATTATTGGACAGGATGAAGCCAAGCGTGCGGTTGCTATCGCACTGCGCAATCGCTGGCGCCGTTCTCAAGTGGATGAAACACTCCGCAACGAAATCACACCAAAAAATATTTTAATGATCGGTCCTACCGGTGTGGGTAAAACTGAAATTGCACGTCGACTAGCCAAGCTGGCTAATGCACCTTTTATAAAGGTAGAAGCAACAAAGTTTACTGAAGTCGGTTATGTTGGTCGTGATGTTGAATCCATTGTGCGTGATTTGGCTGATATTGCAGTCAAATTAATGCGTGAAAAAGAAATGGAGAAAGTACGTTTCCATGCGGAAGAAGCCGCGGAAGAACGTATTCTGGACATTCTGTTACCTCCGGCACGCACTATGGGTTTTGAATCGGAAGAAAAACCTGCTGAAGATACTTCCAGTACACGCCAGCTTTTCCGTAAACAATTACGTGAAGGTAAGCTTGATGACAAGGAAATAGAAATTGAATTAAGTGTATCAGCCATTGGTGTAGAAATCATGGCACCACCCGGTATGGAAGAAATGACTAGCCAGTTACAAGGCATGTTTCAAAATATGGGCAGTAACAAAACAAAAACCAGGAAATTGCATATTAAAGATGCAATGAAGTTGTTAACAGATGAAGAAGCTAGCAAGCTCATCAATGATGATGATTTAAAAATGAATGCGCTGGATAATGTTGAACAAAACGGCATTGTCTTTCTGGATGAAATGGACAAGATCGCAAGTCGCTCTGGTGCTGGAAGTGGCGGCCCGGATGTTTCACGCGAAGGTGTGCAACGTGACCTGTTGCCACTGGTCGAAGGCTCTACTGTTTCAACCAAGTACGGCATGATCAAAACTGATCACATCCTGTTTATTGCCTCTGGTGCATTTCATTTATCCAAACCGTCTGATTTGATTCCTGAATTACAGGGCCGTCTTCCTATCCGTGTAGAGCTTAATGCGCTGGGTACAGAAGAATTCAAACGTATCCTTGTCGAACCCGATGCATCACTGACAGAGCAATATACTGCACTGATGCAAACCGAAGGTGTGGATCTCGAGTTTACAGATGACGGTATTACCAACATTGCTGAAGTCGCCTTCAAGGTAAATGAAACCACTGAAAACATAGGGGCTCGACGCCTGCATACGGTAATGGAAAGACTGCTGGAAACCCTGTCTTTTGAAGCCTCCGATCACGCAGGAGAAACCCGAAAGATCGATAAAGATTATGTAGATAAATATCTGGGCGAACTGGTTGAGAATAAAGACCTCAGCCGTTACATCTTGTAGTCACTTGAATCAATATGCTGGAGAAATAATATGGCCGCAAACAAACACACGCCCACTGAACTGAAACTGCACAAGGAATCCCGTATTCTGGAAATTGCCTTTGATGATAAGGAAAAATACGAACTTCCTTGTGAACTGTTACGGGTTTATTCACCTTCTGCTGAAGTACAGGGACACGGTCCCGGTCAGGAAACCCTGCAAAAAGGAAAGGAAAAAGTAAATATCGATGCAATTGAACCTGTTGGCAATTATGCCGTGTGTCTGCGTTTTGATGATGGCCATGACACAGGTATTTATTCCTGGGATTTCCTGCATGATCTGGCTACCAATAAAGATAAAAAATGGGAAACTTATCTGAGCAGGCTTGAACAAGCCGGTTATAAACGTAAGGCTTAAAATATCTTATGAACAATTCTGACCAAAAAGATCAAACAACCCACTTCGGTTACGAAAAAGTATCGGTTAATGAAAAGACCGATCGGGTTTTTGATGTCTTTGAATCGGTTGCTTCACGTTATGACGTTATGAATGACTTGATGTCATTCGGTGTTCATCGCCTTTGGAAGTGGTTTACTTGCGAAACCAGCGGTATTCGTCCAGGACAACGCGTGCTTGATCTTGCCGGTGGCACTGGTGATATCGCCATGAAGCTGTCTGATCGGGTTGGTGATGAAGGTGAAATTATTATTGCTGACATTAACGATGCCATGCTGTTAAATGGGCGTAGTCGTCTTATAGACAAAGGTTATGCCGGCAACATTCAATATGTACAAGCCAATGCCGAAGTCCTGCCATTTCCTGACAATCATTTTGATGCCGTCACTATTTCCTTTGGTCTGCGCAATGTGACCCATATTGATGTTGCACTCAAGGACATGTTTCGTGTTTTAAAACCCGGTGGCCAATTAATTGTGCTGGAATTTTCAAAACCTAAAGTGCCCTTGCTGAAACAGGCATATGATTTTTATTCGTTTAATATTTTGCCGGTTATTGGCAAGGTCGTGGCAAATGATGAAAAAAGTTATCGCTACCTGGCCGAGTCTATTCGTATGCATCCTGACCAAGACAAACTAAAACAAATGATTCTTGATGCCGGTTTTGATAAATGTGAATACCATAATATGACGGGCGGGATTGTGGCCCTGCATAAAGCACGAAAATTTTAATTTCCAATCAACAAATAAAAAGGAAAGCTGGTGCTGGATCAAATTGTTGCTTCTTCACTTGAAAAGGCATTCAAAAAATACCTGCAACACGATGAAACCAGTCTGGATAAACTGGCGACACTGGATGGCAAGGTGATCAGTATTGAAAATACCCTGCCGCCGTTAACCTTGTTCCTGTTTCCGTCTATTAAGGGTATTCGTATCAGCACCGATTTCAAAGGAAAACCCGATGCCATTATTCACGGGAATCCAGTCTCACTGACTGCCTTGATGACCAGTAACAAAAATTCTGATGTTCTATTTTCCCAACATACCAGCATTCACGGTGATACTGTTATTGCTCAGGAATTTAGCAATATCCTTAAACAAATTGATTTTGACTGGGAAGAAGAACTGTCCCATATCGCAGGTGATCCGGTTGCGCACCAGATTGGACGTGCCACCAAGGCACTATCTGACTGGGGCAATCAGGTCATACAGTCATCACAGGCCAATGTCTCTGAATGTTTGCATGAAGAAATTCGTCTACTGCCGACACGGGCAGAATTAAACAGCTTTCTTGATGACGTTGATCAGCTCCGTAATGACACGGATCGACTCGAACAACGTATCGCGCGCCTGACCAACGCAAGGACACCCTCTTGATTCCTGTTAAACAAATCCTGCGCCTGATCAAGATAAACCGGATTCTGGTTAAATATGACCTGGATGAAATTATCTTTGCAGCACATTTGTTAAGACCGGTACGTTTTTTACTGCATGCCATGCCCTGGCGCTGGTTTGGACGCAATAAAGATCCACGTGGAAGACGCATTCGACTGGCACTGGAAGAGCTGGGACCTATTTACGTCAAATTCGGACAAATCCTTTCCACACGCAAGGACTTGTTGCCCGATGACATTGCCGAAGAACTTGCCCTGTTACAGGATCAGGTCACACCCTTTCCCGGTACCCAGGCACGCGCCATTATTGAAAAAAGCTATGGCCATCCTATTGAGCAAGTCCTTAATCACTTTAATGAGACACCCTTGGCATCGGCTTCCATTGCGCAAGTACACAGTGCCGAAACATTTGATGGCAAGTCGGTTATCGTCAAGGTACTGCGCCCTGGAATAGAAAAGGTCATTCAACGTGATGTTGATCTGCTTCGCACTATCGCAGGATTGGCAGAAAGATTCTGGGCCGACGGTAAACGTTTACGCCCGCGTGAAGTCGTTGCTGAATTTGAAAAGACTATTTTTGATGAACTCGACCTGATGCGTGAAGCATCCAATGCCAGTCAGTTAAGACGCAATTTCATTAATTCGGACAGGCTCTATGTTCCGGAAATAAATTGGCCATTAACAAAGCGTAATGTGCTGGTCATGGAACGCATATCCGGCACACCGGTTAGCAATATTGAAAAACTGCGTGAAAAGAACATCGATCTGAAAAGATTATCTGAAAACGGTGTTGAAATATTTTTCACCCAGGTCTTCCGCCATAATTTTTTCCATGCCGACATGCATCCAGGTAATATTTTTGTTGCCGATGATGGTCAATATATCGCCGTTGATTTCGGCATCATGGGAACACTGACTCACGAAGACCAACGCTATCTGGCAGAAAACTTCCTCGCCTTCTTTAATCGTGACTATCGCCGTGTTGCTGAACTGCATGTTGAATCCAGATGGGTGCCGGAAGGGACACGTATTGATGAATTTGAGTCTGCCATACGCGCCGTGTGTGAACCCATTTTTGAACGTCCACTGAAAGATATTTCATTTGGTCATTTGTTATTACGCCTGTTCCAGACCGCACGTCGTTTTGATATGGAAATACAACCCCAGCTGGTGTTGTTACAAAAGACCCTGCTTAATATCGAAGGTCTGGGACGCCAACTCTATCCCGATCTTGACCTGTGGCAGACCGCCAAACCCTTCCTTGAAAGATGGATGAGCGACAATATCGGCCTGCGTGGACTAGTGAATTCACTAAAAACCAATGTTCCTTTGTGGGCAGAAAAAATGCCCGAGATCCCCTTACTCTTTCACAAGACCCTCCAGCAAATACAGGACGGCACACTCGAAATAAAATGGAAATCAGAAGAGCTGGAAAACATCAAAAAGGAAATCAAACGCGCCAATCAACGTACCTTTGCCACTATCACCGGTACCGGCCTGATCATTAGTGCGGCTATCCTGCTTGGGCTTGATGGTTTTTCACCGCACATGCTGGGTAATGCGCCGGTTGTTAGCTGGCTATTGGGTGGACTCGGTGCGGCTATCCTGATCTCCGTTTGGCCAAGAGAAAGATAAAAAAATTTCAAACACGGAGAACTCTAGGGCTCTAGCAACAATTCCTTGAATTTTTTTTCTTTTCTTCCAGCACTATCATATCTATTTCTTAGATCAAACAAGTGATATGCAATCCGCCCTGCTTCTCTTTCCGGCATGGTTTTGAAAATCGGCATGCTTCTGTCGTGTTTTGTACCACTGGTGATAAATGCTATTATTTCTCTCTGGCTTTTCTTTGTCAGGATGTTAGCCGGAATTAAATCAACTATTCTTCCTGTGCCATCCTTGCCATGACATTCGGCACAGTGATAATCAAATAATTCTTGTCCTGTCGTTAGTTCAGGATGGTCATGGTGATCTCTTGAGCAACCAAATAACGTTATTAACGCAATAACAAGAATATGTAATCTTATTATTTTTTGTGAGATTTCTCCGCTCACTGTCGCTCGGTCGAAATGACATCTCAACATTATCTTTGCAATCCTGCTTCCACTTCATCCCGTTTTTGCTTACCAACCAGCTTTTCAATCAGGTCGAGCGCAAAGTCCATTGCGGTACCGGGGCCACGCGAAGTTACGACCTTGCCGTCTGTCACCACTGGTTGTTGGGATAAGGTTACGTCAGATAAATTCAGTGCTTCCAGTACACCGGGAAAACTGGTGGCTTGTTTGCCTGATAACAAACCTGCACTCGCCAATACCTTGGGTGCAGCACAAATGGCAGCCGTGTATTTACCCTTGCTGGCCATCTGTTTTAACAGGTTCTGAATGCGTTGGTCATTATTCAGGTGATCGGCACCGGGCAGACCGCCGGGTAACACCACCATGTCATATTCTTTTTTCAGGGCTTCATCGAGTATGGTATCGGGTACCAGCACCATTCCGCGACTGGCTTTAACAGATTGTTCATCGAGGCCGGCCGTGACGACATCAATACCGGCACGACGCATCAAATCAACAATGGTTATTGCTTCAAGCTCTTCACAGCCTTGAGCGAGGGGGACAAGGACGCTTGCCATGATGGTTTGCTCCGTTTGCGATGTTCAATCATACGGGAAATCGGAATTAATTTAACTCCGTATTTATCCAGTTTTAATAATTCCTTTTCCAGATATTCCAGCGTTGGATGGTAGGCATGCCCTACAGCCACTGCACTGCCTTTACGCTTTGCAATTTTAATCAATTTTTTAAATTGTTTATCTATCTCTGGTATTTCAAGCACATTATCAAGAAAGACATCCCGTTCAATATTGGGAATACCAATATCTCCCGCCACACGGCTGGCAACACTTTTTGCTGTTGTTTTGCTATCAACAAAAAACAGATTACCGTGGCGATTTATCTCGTGCATAAGCCAAACCATATGGTCAGGGTGTTGTGTTAACAAACTTCCCATGTGGTTACTGATACCCATTACATGCGGGACTGCTTCAATATCCTCACGCAGGGTTTTTAAAAACTGTTCCTGTGACATATCCACTGTCAAACCACCCGGACCCAAACGATTATTACCTTTGGCCTGCATGGGGGCATGCAACATGACTTCCTTATTATTGCTATGCGCCATCACAGCCAGTTTATGTGTAAAAGGGACACGGGGAAGAAAGGCACACGCAACCGCACCGGGCAAAGTTACTGCACGATATCCTGTTTTATACTGGTTACCCATGTCATCAATAATAATTGAGATGACAGGTTGTGATGATGGGGCATCAAGTGAACCAGCAGTACAAAGACTGCCGGCAAATACCAGGAAAATAAAAAAAATGAGTTTTCTTGTCATTAATTATTCTGGTTATTGTTAATTATTACGGGACTGAAAAATCTGCATACCCTTGAGCAAGTTCAATGCCTCATATAATTGGTAGTCCTTACTCGCTAAAGATTTATCTTCCTTTTTACCTTTCTTATCCTTTTTGGCTGGCTTTTGTTTTTTGCCATTACCATTTTCAAGATGACCGCTTAGGTCAGCTTCTTTAATCATGGAGAACTTGCTGGTATCAACCTTGGCTACTCTTACATCTTCCAGAATGATATCTGGCTCGATACCTTCTGCCTGAATAGAACGGCCTGAAGGTGTATAATAACGTGCGGTTGTCATTTTTAGTGCCGTGTTTGGACCCATAGGCATAATGGTTTGAACTGAACCCTTACCAAAAGTACGCTTACCCATAATGATTGCACGTTTGTGATCCTGCAACGCACCGGCCACAATTTCAGAGGCTGAGGCTGAGCCACCATTAACAAGAACAATAACCGGTTTACCCTTTAACATATCGCTCGGTGTTGCCTTGAATTTTAATTGTGAATCTTCCTGACGTCCCTTGGTATAAACAATCATTCCCTCTGTCAAGAAGGCGTCTGATACAGCAACGGCTGCACTCAAAACACCACCAGGGTTATTACGTAAATCAAGAATGACGCCTTTAAGATCATTATCATTCTCTTTTTTCAGATCACTGATTGCATCCAGCAGGTTTTCACCGGTACGTGCCTGAAACTGGGAGATACGCAAATAACCATAGCCCTTATCTAATGTTCTGTGCTTGACGCTTTTCACCTTGATGACTGCACGCGTAATAGTGATTTTGATTGGCCCTTCTTCACCTTCACGTACAATGGTTAACAAGATATCGCTTCCGGGTTTACCACGCATGATCTTGACTGCATCTGAAAGTGATAACCCTTTGACCGGGGTATCATCCAGACGAATAATCAGATCGCCTGCCATTACACCAGCGCGTTGTGCAGGTGTATCATCAATTGGAGCAATCACCTTAACAAATGAATCTTCCATGCCCACTTCAATACCCAGACCACCAAATTCACCCGTGGTACCAATACGCAGATCCTTGTAAGCCTCTTCATCAAGATAACTTGAATGGGGATCCAGGCCACTCAGCATGCCACGAATGGCCCCTTTCAATAATTTACGATCTTCAACTGGCTCTACATAGTCACTTTTTATCTTGGAAAAAACCTGTGTAAAGACTTTGAGCTCATCCAGTGGTAATGGCAAACCATTCTGGCTTTCACGCTCTGCCCATACCCCCTGACCCAGGGCCAATACCAGCCCCAGCACCATGCCGGTAATTAAAATTGTTAATTTATGCCATTTGGAATTCATATCTACTCCTGAATAAGGGTCCATATAATGATATATGTTCTATTGCGAAAGCATAACATCTATAACAAAGCAGACAAAATAATATGCTTTCATTTTAGGGGGCTACCGTTTGCACCATTGTGCCGGGTTCATGGGTTTGCCTTTGTGACGAATTTCAAAATAAAGCCCCGAATTTGCATTCCCGCCACTGTCACCGACACTGGCAATCTCCTCACCAACCGATATCCAGTCACCTACGTTCCGAAAAAGACTCTGGTTATGGCCGTAGAGACTCATAAAACCATTACCATGATCGATAATCAGCAACATACCATAGCCGCGCATCCAGTCAGAAAAAACAACGCGGCCATGATAAACCGCCCTGACACTTTGTCCTTGTCTGGCGTTAATAATAACCCCGTTCCATTTCATCTTGCCCTGCTGTCGACGTTGGCCAAATTTTTCCTTTATCTTGCCCTGTGTTGGCCAGGAAAGTTGTCCCTTGA
>DAOVJZ010000070.1 GCA_030632035.1 Granulosicoccaceae bacterium
ACGGACGGGATAACCGCTGAAAGCATCTAAGCGGGAAGCCCCCCTCAAGATGAGATCTCTCTGGGAACTTGATTCCCCTGAAGGGTCGTTGGAGACTACAACGTTGATAGGCTGGGTGTGGAAGTGCAGTAATGTATGAAGCTAACCAGTACTAATTGCCCGTGAGGCTTGACCATATAACCCAAAGCAGTTTGGGAATGGTTTAAGCAAACGCAACAACCTTGCCTCTATTACAATTTTCCAGTTTATGACTGATGACTTTGTTTAAGTTGTTGGTCGACAGTTTGCCTGGCGGCCATAGCGAGTTGGAACCACCCGATCCCATCCCGAACTCGGAAGTGAAACTGCTCAGCGCCGATGATAGTGTGGGGTTTCCCCATGCGAAAGTAGGACACTGCCAGGTTTTAATTCTAAAACCCCGTATCTCATTGAGGTACGGGGTTTTTTCTTGGTTCATCATCTGATTTGAACATCCCTATAAAAACTATTTGTCCTGAAAAGTGTTGCAGGTGGATACGGAAGGGCTATATCGTATTCATAAGCATTGTTCGGGGACCGATTACTATGAGCGATTACGCACCATTACCACTACATCATTTACCGTCTACGGTTTCTTATTGTCGTCCTAGACAGGATGTACCGAAGTATCTGAAGAAGACCAATGAAGCCAGATTGGCCATGACCGATCTGCGTCAGGTAACAGCAATCACGATCGAAGCTAATGCCAGTATTGATAAGGCCATGTTGCGTATGAAAGAAGCGGGTGTCCACATGTTGTTAGTTACGAATCCCAAGAATGAAATACTTGGTCTGATTACAACTACGGATATTCAGGGTGAGAAGCCGATGCAGGTTGTGCTGAATCAGGGTGCCAGTCGTGATGACATCATGGTACGAACTATTATGACGCCACGTGATCATCTTGAAGTAATGAAAATGTCAGATGTAGAAAAGGCTCATGTCGGTGATATTGTCGAGACATTGAAACGTAGTGGTCGTCGCCATGCACTGGTTGTGGATCAACATAAAGATGTGAAACATGAATCGATCAGAGGTATTTTTTCACAAATACAACTTAGCCAACAGTTAGGTGAACCCATTGATACGGTAGAGATTGCTACTACTTTCGCAGAAGTAGGAAAGGTATTGGGTTAGATAATTATAATAAACAATTCTGAATGAAGCAGTAGAAAAGTTTGGTTTGGCACTGGATGCCATTTACCCAAAATAATTATTTGTTAGAGTTACCGTTTTCTTTAGTCCACTTATCATGGCATTCACTGCCACAAAAATAATAGACATATTCGTCCGCTTCTTCACTTTTGGCCAGTGATTTTGGAATTTCTTTCAGACAAACTTTGCACTGAAGTACAGGTTCATCGGTATCAGGTTTATCAGCCATAATGGACTCCGAAAAAATATATCGTTCAGTAAAGTATCAATCGTAGACTGAAAATGATCAACTACTTTTCTGCAACAATATAGGCAAGCCAGCCAGCGTAGGGTTCACCGTGTTCAGAGGGCTGGAAATCCTCATCGTCATCATCTTCGGCGATATCCCAATAGACAGTGACCTTGGAAAAACCGGCTTCTTTCAGGAGCTCCTGAATCTCGGGCAAGGTCCACAGACGCCATTCATAAGTGAAGGCCTCTTTCATTCTGGAGCCATCACTGAATTTGAAGTGGATATGACAGGTACAGTCACCGGTAATGGGATCATAGTGCGCCTGATCCCAGATGTAGGTGAAACCATCGTAATCGTGTTCTTCTTCCATGAGCTGGAAGGCTTCATAGCCACCAAAGGAATCCAGAAACATGATGCCATCATCATTAAGTGAGTTATGTACTTTCTGGAAATAGTCACACATGACAGCGCGTTCCTTGAAGCACCAGTAACTGAAATTCATAGCCAGAGTCACATCGACCTTGCCGGTATCAACAGTCAGTACATTGTCTTCGTGCAGAGTGATGCGTTTTTGTTGTTCGGGAGTGAGTTTTGAAAGGTTATGTTCTTTGCCCCATTCCAGTACCGAGGGCTCCAGATCAACACCAATGGCAGTATGCTCATCGCCACGACGTATCCATTCACAGGAGGTATTGGCCGTACCGCAAAAATCTTCTCTTACCGTAACGGCTTCTCTACCGCGAAGGGCCTTGAAAGTTTCTTCCACGAAATCAATCTCGGATTCCACATTCTGAACAGAATCCTGATACAGAATATGGCGATCAGCCAGCTCGGCCTTTTTTGGACCTTTGGTGACGGGCTTTTTACCTTTACCTGATTTTTTGTGGCGGGAGACGCTGTTTTTCTTATTCTTTTTTGGCATGCACCAAGTATACGCATAACTGGATCGGGGGTGAACCCCATTGAACAATTTTTATTTGGAAATGATTTGTTTAATGACAAGTTTTTGGATCACCAAAAACAATAGTGTGTTTTTTATTGAAGCGATAATGTTTGTTTTTTTCAAATTCACGTAATCGACGGATATGCTGCATGGCCTCTTGATGAGACATGAGCTTCCTGATCAGCAGTGATTTGTAATAGGCGATCCAGAACAGATTTGGCACGATTTAATCTCCTCGTGATGAGATATCTGTACTATCGGCCTTTGCTCTGGCTTTTTGTGTGATCCAGAGCGCATTTTTGTGGATATCTTCCCCTGTTTTTTGAGATAATTTTCACACTATTTTGCCTTGTCTTGAAAGAAAATCCAATCCGTGCAATGGTCTCTTCATACTAACCTACACAGGATAATTCCACTTGCTATGCAACACCGTACCCGACTACTCAGAACATTGGCTGATGGCCAGTTTCACTCCGGTGAAGTGCTTGGAAGCATGCTAGGGATTAGTCGTTCTGCAGTCTGGAAAATTCTGAAAACTTTGCCTGAGCTTGGGCTGGATGTGCAGGCGATCCCCCGTCGTGGTTATCGCTTATCCGAACCACTCGAATTACTGGATAAGGAAAAGATTGTGAATACCATCAGTTCGGCAGGAACTTCCTTGTTGTCGGAACTGGAGATTCACGAGGACATTGATTCGACTAATCGCCTGATGATGCAACGTGCTATAGAAGGTGTAGGTTCAGGACATGTGTGTCTGGCAGAACAACAACAAGAGGGTAAAGGTCGGCGTGGGCGTCAATGGACATCACCTTTTGGTTGTAATATCTACTTGTCTTTCCTGTGGCGATTTCCTGAAGGAGCACCGGAATCATTATCAACCCTGAGTCTGGTTGCGGGTATTGCTACTGCTAAGGTGGCTGAAAAATTTGGACTTGATGGTGTGGGTATGAAATGGCCAAATGATATTTTGATTGAAGGACGCAAGTTGGGAGGGATTCTACTGGAGTTTGCCGGAGAAAATTCCGGGCCTTGTCACATTGTTTCCGGCATCGGGGTTAATTACAGAATGCCTTCGGAGGCAGGGAGTGAAATTGATCAACCCTGGACGGATATATGCACACATTCAAAAAAGGTGTCACGCAATCATTTTGCTGCTGTATTAATCGATGAATTATTATCTGCCTATGACAAGTTCCATGCACAAGGTTTCGCACCTTTTATGCCTGATTGGCAAAGACTGGATGTGTGCCGTGGCAAGACGGTAGTGTTGCAAGTACAGGATGAACATATTATTGGTAAGGCTGAAGGGATAGATGAACAGGGTGCACTATTGTTGAAGACCGAAAATGGTGTCAGGCGTTTCAGTTATGGTGAAGTCAGTTTGCGAGCTATGAGATAGAGATATGGACTTATTGATTGATGTCGGTAACAGCTCAATAAAATGGGCTAGCCTTGAAGCCGGAGTGTTGGGTTCTATGGTGTCTTCACTGCATGAAGGGTTAAAAAATCCAGCCGGATTGTTTGATTCGATTTGGGGAAAGCTCCAGATACCAGACAGGGTATTGGTGGCCAATGTGGCAGGAGAGACATTTTCTGCCGCATTTGCACATTGGGTAAAAGAAGGCTGGGGATGTCCGGTGACTTTTGTTCAACCTCAATCAGAAGCGTATGGGGTAGTTAATGGCTATACTGAACCAGAGAAACTGGGCGTTGATCGCTGGTTGGCACTCATTGGAGCCCGTTCATTGACTCAGGGTGCGGTAATTATCGTGGATGCTGGCTCAGCAATTACCGTGGATGCCATGAGTCATCAAGGGCAGCATCTTGGCGGTGTGATTGCACCAGGGTTGAAACTGATGCAGGTATCCTTAATAGAGAAAACCAGTGGGATAAAAACGGATACACAAACAGATAAATTCCGGTGTCCTGCACACAATACAGAAGATGCTATTTATTCAGGGGCACACAACGCCATCGTGGGGATGATTAATCAGACAATGAATTTACTTCAGGGAAAAATGACTACACCCATACAGTTTTTTATTACCGGTGGTGATGCCGAACGACTGCTGCCAGTACTGGCCAATCAATATCAGCATACCCCTGTTCTGGTATTACAGGGGTTATTGAAAGTGGCGGGAGAGGCTCGATGAAATGGCTTTTTGGTCTTTTGGTTATTTTGAATATTGCCTTTTTTTCATGGCAGATGAATTATGAGCCTGCGACCGGAGTTGATTTGACTCAATTACCTCCGCAGCAAGGTGAGAACCTTGTTTTGTTGAGTGAGGTTGACAACCTGAGTAGTCGCAAAAAACGCCCCAAGCGTCCTGATGGAAGAGAAATGCCGGCTGCTTGTTATTCACTGTCTTCGTTTCCTAATATAGAAGATGCAGAAAAAATAGCTGAGGCTTTTCGCGGAGCCGAAGTAGATGCAGATGCCCGTATTGGGGAGGAAAAGGAAAAACTGGGTTATCTGGTTTATCTGCCTTCAAAGGGTAGTATTGATGAAGCAAGGCGAACTGTTGAAGATCTGAAAAAGAAAAGTATTGATGATTATGCCATTGTGACTGTGAATGGTGTTGAAAACACAGTTGTACTGGGGTTATATCAGACACGACCTGCTGTTGATCGTCGGTCAGTTGAACTCAAAACGTTGGGTTATGATATCAAGGTGATTGAACATTTCCGCAAACGTGCTATTTACCTTGTCGAATTTGAAGAGAAGGTTCAACATTCTGTTCCACCAGAATTGTGGCAAAGGCTCTCTAATGAATTTCCGGGTGTCATGCGTGCCCGTATTCCCTGTCCATAGAAACTTCTCTAGTTACCAAATAAAAAATACGTGGTTTATTGCTACTCGGGTAATTGAAGCACTATAGCGGCCATGCTATTGGCTCAGAACCACATTGAGGCCTTATTCAATGAAGGTGATCCGTGATTGGGAGTTTGGACTGAGACCGTTAGCCAGAACCCAGGATTTGGCGTGTGAAGTTTAGCCTCATTTTTGTCATTTTAACCCTGTTTTTAGTCGTCAAATTTCTATAGAATAGCGCCTCTCTGGCTCCATCCGTGGAGTTAGTTTCGAAGGTTTTATCTTCAGCCGGCATAGCTCAGTTGGTAGAGCAACGGTCTTGTAAACCGTAGGTCCGGGGTTCGACTCCTCGTGCCGGCACCATTTCCCCAAAACATGCAATATCTCCCCAAAAAGGATTGAGGAGGATATAGCCATGCCTAAATACCTTGTTAATCTGTTGTTTGTTTTTGCACTGGGTTTGAATGCCCAAATGGTTTAGGTGCAGGAAGAGGGGTGTCGCTGCTGAAATCAGGAGTCGTCAGGATTACTGGGTTGCAACAGAAAGGCTTTGCCTGCTTATTCAAGGAATAATAATCAGACTTTAAAGTAGCCCTTGTACCATTCAACAAAGTTTTTGATCCCTTCTTCAACGGTCATAGCTGGTTTGTAATCCATGTCTTTAACCAGATCTTCAACATTGGCATAGGTGGCTGGGACATCACCGGGCTGTAGTGGCAACATATTTTTTTCAGCTTTTTTACCAAGGCAATCTTCCAGCACCTCAATATAATGCATTAACTCAACGGGTTGGTTGTTACCGATGTTATACAGTTTATAAGGTGAATAACTGGTAGCCGAATCCGGCGCATCACCTGACCAGTCAGGATTAGGTGCAGCAACATTATCGAGTGTGCGAATTACACCTTCGACAATATCATCAATGTAAGTAAAGTCACGACGATGATTACCGTGATTAAATACATCAATTGGTTTGCCTGCCAGAATATTTTTAGTAAACAGGAACAGCGCCATATCGGGTCTGCCCCATGGGCCATAAACAGTAAAGAAACGTAAGCCAGTCGTTGGTAATTGATATAAATGACTGTAGGTATGTGCCATCAGCTCATTGGCTTTTTTACTGGCTGCATACAAGCTTACCGGGTGATCGACATTATCGTGTACTGAGAACGGCATGTTGGTATTTGCACCATAAACAGAACTGGATGAGGCATATACGAGATGTTCTACATCATTATGACGACAACCTTCGAGAATATTTACAAAACCAACCAGGTTGGTATCCACATAAGAGTGTGGATTGATTAGTGAGTAGCGAACACCCGCTTGTGCAGCGAGATTGACCACCTTATTGGGTTTGTATTTTTTGAACAATGCTGGAACAGCTTCACGATCCTCAAGATTGATACGGGCATCGATAAAATTTTTGTGACCCTGTGTGCGGGCAAGACGTGCTTTCTTCAGGTTTACATCGTAATAGTCATTCAGGTTATCAATACCGATAACGGTATCACCGCGCTCCAGTAAACGTAATGAGAGAGCTGAACCAATAAAACCTGCAGAACCGGTAATTAATACTTTCATTTATAAAGACCTCAGACAATAGAGCTAGAGTCGTGCATCCACTTTATCTTTGGGAAACACATATTTTATATCGTAGACAATGGCATCAGTCTTACCTAGTGCACGAATTTCCTTAATCCCCATATTACGAAATTGATCATGTGACACTGCAAGAATAATCGCATCATATTTTCCCTTTTCGAGTTCAGTGATAGGGGTGATATTATATTCATGCATGGCTTCTTCTTTATTAACCCAAGGATCATAAACACTGACATTGGCATTGTAGCCTTCGAACTCGTGGATAATATCAATAACACGGGTATTACGCAGATCAGGACAGTTTTCCTTAAAAGTAAAGCCCATAATCAGGATATTTGAATCTACAACCTGAAGGCGGTTTCTGGTCATCATTTTAACAACTTGTTCTGCCACATAGGCACCCATGCCATCATTGATACGGCGACCTGACAAAATAATTTCCGGTTGGTAGCCAACCTCTTGTGCCTTGTGTGTTAGATAATAGGGATCAACACTGATACAGTGACCACCAACAAGCCCGGG
>DAOVJZ010000225.1 GCA_030632035.1 Granulosicoccaceae bacterium
AACGATCAATCCTGATCAGCTGGATGGCGATGGAGACGGTGTAGGGGATGCCTGCGATAACTGTCTAACAACGATCAATCCTGATCAGCTGGATGGCGATGGAGACGGTGTAGGGGATGCCTGCGATAACTGTCTAACAACGATCAATCCTGATCAGCTGGATGGCGATGGAGACGGTGTAGGGGATGCCTGTGATAACTGCATTCTTAATGCCAATTCAGACCAGATAGATACAGATAGCAATGGTATTGGGGATATATGTGATCTTGACGATGATGGGGATGGTCTATTAGATAGTGTTGATCCATACCCTCTTGATTTTCATTTTAGTGATGGCGATCTTGCGCCACTGGGCTCACCTGATGGTGTAATCAATACAGCAGATTTTGTGATTGTTATGCGTATTTTGCTCGGGGAAATCACACCAGATATAACAGCACTAGTCCATGGGGATGTGTATCCTCCAGGGGCACCCGATGGCATCATTAACATGTCAGATTTATTATTAATTAAACAAATTTCTATAGAGTAGGAATTATTATTTATTAAGTAACGCAATGGAGGATATTAAGATGATACGCAATATTATATTTTCAGGGTTAATTATTTCAGTAGTTATTATTACTGGTTGCACGGGATCACACACATTTACAAAATCTGCGCATGCAGGTGATACAATAGCCATTACAATGGATGCACAGCTTGAAAATCTCAAGCGTGCAGATATATCAGTCAAAATATATGACTCAAACTCTATCCTTCATACATTACCTGCTCATGACCCACGTATTCGTGCTTTAATAAACAGTTATCCTGACCCATTATCAAAAATCGTTATCGGTACTGAAACGAACCAGAATATTGATAGCAATGAGATTTCCTGGGGTGATACTATTAGTAAATCAACTAATTATGATAAAGAATGGTTTCAAACCATTCTGTTAATAGATCTCCCTGACACACTTGCAACAGGAATAGCTATCATAAGCATAGATGGCACTCCTGTTCAAGCAACAAGCATTAACATATTACCAGGAGCAGGAACACCAGACACATTCAAGGAAAAATTCCTTGGTTCAATTTCAGATACACAATTACACTCACTAGAAAGAGGAGCTTACTTTAAAGTTTCTTTTGACGGTGTGACTATACCTTATGGGATAGAAATTAATTTTTCTCATAATCCTGATGTTGATAATGGTGGAACAGGCCGTGCCTATGTGGTTAACCCAAGAGGAGATGTAAAGAGTATTAACTGGTCTGACGATGGTACAAGCCTTAAAGCCATATTAATGCCAGCAAAAAATGTTGCCTTAGCTGACTTAAGGGATTTTAAATTCTACGTTGCAGGTGAAATTACTGGATTAACGCTAGCAAATGTTCAAGGGTTTGATAATAATGGTAATGTTGTCACTGTTAATGCCACAATAACACAGCATTAATAATGCCATGCCAGTTCCACCTGAAAATAATCATCATTGCGGAACTGGTTAAGCGGGTCACTGGAATGTATTTCATTATAGGTGCGTGCTTCAGCACTCAACTTGATTGAATTACCGAAACGCCGACTGGCTTCAAGACTCAATCCTTTTGAACCATAGTAACGATCATAAATGACACCGAACAAGGCTTCGGTGTCATTGACATCATTAAAGGTCAGGCGCATCCCGGCCATGACATCATCCTGAAATAATGCGGGTGAATTCTGTCTTCGATCATCATACGAATATTCAAACAAAACACCTAAATCCTTACTGTAATTTCCTATTCCATAAAATGTATATTCAAAACCAGCTGTTGCTGCATTAACAGTTTCTCCCTGACCGGAACGATGTATTGTTTCCAGTTTCCAGAGCCAGCTATCCAGGGTCACCTGCATATCCAAACCAGTTTGATGAATAAGATCATAATAAGGAACCAACACCGAACTACCACCGCTATCTGTACCGACCACCAAACGTGGATCACGACTAGTGCCATAAAAATGTGACAATCCTATATCCATAATCCCGATATTGTGTCACCAACGAATAGCCGCATCCACGTGGCGTTTGCCATGCGATGATTCATAAACAGCCTGCTCGGTATCCACTCTCGGGCTTGTACGTAGCCGCCCTTCCACTTCTGAAAAAGTACGCTCACGAAAACCGGGTAATAAAAAAAAATCCAGCGTTCCCCAATCACGCACAAGTGCAAAATTGATCATGGGTTGCCCCAGCTTATCTTCGCCATCCGGTGCTTCAACCAGATCAGTCTGGTTAATTACATCAACCAGATGCTGTGATTCGGTTACACCCCAAAAGACCTTGCTAATCCCTACGCGCAACTCCCAGTCTTTTGCCGCCTTTTGCCACATGAGTTCACGGATATCAAAATGGGTTCGTTCATTATCATGCTGATCAACACGAATAAAAGGAGTAAAAGTAATGCTCTCATAACTGCCGTTAATTTTGTGGTGATACTCAGGTTCAATCACAAAAGAGAAATTGTTATTATACTGACGACTGTCAGCGCTATCATGGGGGAAATTACGGTATTCGGCAGAGACAAAGCCTGACCATTCACCTGCTTTTACTGGATTAATCACCAACAGGCAGGGCAACAAAACAACCGTCGACAATAAATATAGCCTGATTTTTTTCAGACATAAAAAAAACATAGTGGATTTTAACATCCCTGTAAACAAGATAATGAAGGACCGTATTTGCACCTGTATAAGCCAGCTTTTATCGAATACGTTTCAAGGTGTTACGATCAAAATCTCGGGCTGTCAGGCCTGTACCAAAGCGGTAATTACTCCACTCCAGTCGCGTGGATTTACCATTTTGGTGATTGACCATTTCCATTACATCCGGACGCCAGTAACGACCGGCATATTGTTTATAGTTTTTATAATAGAGTGTTTTCAACAACTGATTTTTACGATCATAGAACTCAATCTTTGTTGGCTGATAATATTCCTTGTCTATCCAGACCAGCATGCGTGTGTAGCCGGAATATTTATAGGTTGGATGGTTCTCGTTAACAAAACTGTCTCGACCATCAATTTTTTCATCACGCAAATATTTATAAGTATATTTATCTACTTCCTGAGAATTAATATCCTCATAGGAAAACTCACTACCCATAAATGGGCCTGATTTGTTATTCGATGAAATACGTTTTACGCGTTTGA
>DAOVJZ010000231.1 GCA_030632035.1 Granulosicoccaceae bacterium
CTATGGAAACTTCATATTCAACAGACAGAGCATCAGCAAGCACCTCAATACCCGGCGCCCGGTAACCATCATCATTACTTACTAGAATGTGCACAAACAGATAATCACGTTACAATAAAACATATGATAATTTTACACACTATAGCGTGTCAGGGCTTCAAAAATGAGTGACGATTCAATAAAAAATGATAATGAATCCTTATTTCAGTCAGAAATGTGTGATGTCACCCCGTTAAAACCTGATAATAAGGTAAAGATAAAGAAAACACCGAACAAACCACTGCAGAAATCCTCCCATGAAGAGGATAGTTATGCCATAGACGATGTCTTCTCCAGTGCTGAAATAATTGAAGATTGCCCCGACATACTAAGCTTTTCACGTAGCGGTTTACAGCACAAGGTGCTTAAACAATTGCGTCAGGGAAGAAATCCCATTGAACATGCACTGGATTTACATGGCTTAACTGTCCAGCAGGCAAGAAATGAACTATTACAATTTCTCGGTGAATGCGAGGCAGCAGGCGTGCGCCACGCCATTATCGTGCACGGCAAGGGATTTCGCTCTAAAAACAAACCTGTGATTAAACCCATGGTTAACCGCTGGTTACGCGCTGCAGACAATGTGCTGGCGTTTCATTCTGCACTACCGAAAGATGGGGGTAGTGGTGCAGTTTATGTCTTATTAAAGAAGTTAGCAGTTGACAGTTAGCAGTTGGCAGTAAAAACAGAAGACTGAACGTCTGTTGGCCACTCAAAAGCCATCATTGAAACAAATTATCCGACAGGGTAAAAGCGGCACTGAACAGACCTTCATATTTACTAAAGCATGGTCTGTCCCGAATGGCACTAAGTTAAGCTTCTTTTGCACACAGTTGATGTCTTGATATGCAGCGTTACCACGGGTCTAAGCTGTTGATAGCTCATGCCAAATACCCTTAACTTAGTGCCATTCGGGTCAGATGAAACTTTCCAAATACAAAAAATAAGTGCAAAAAATAAGTGGGGTCAGATGAAACTTTCTGCTTGATTGGGTTTGCCTTCTTGTTAATATATGTATTACTTTTGGTTACAGGGATTGAGCCATGGCACGCTTACAGCGTATAGCACATTTGGGTATACCCCAGCATATCATTCAACGTGGAAATAACCGGCAGGCATGTTTTGCCTGTGATCATGACATGGCGTTTTATGCCAGCTTGTTGCATGAGTATTCAAAGAAGTTTTCCGTATCGCTACATGCCTGGGTGTTTATGACCAATCATGTGCACCTGCTGGCAAGTCCCTATACGATCAGTGGCATCTCAAATATGATGCAGTCAGTGGGCAGGCGTTACGTACGCTATTTCAACAGTGAGTATCGGCGTAGCGGAACCCTGTGGGAAGGGCGCTTTAAGTCAAGCCTTGTGCAATCTGAAGCGTATCTATTGCAATGTCAGAGGTATATAGAGCTAAATCCGGTCAGGGCCGGTATGGTTTCAGAGCCTGCGCAATATGTCTGGTCGAGCTATCAGTGTCACGCACTTGGGAAGGTAATCAAAATGAGCACGCCCCATGAAGAATACCTTGCCCTGGGGGATTCTGGTTCGGCAAGGCAAAGTGTCTACCGGGATTTGTTCCGTACTCATGTGGATGGTGAGTTGATAAAGGATATCCGGATGGCCGTGAACAAGGGGCTGGCTCTGGGAGATGAGAGGTTCAAGGATGAGATTGAGCGGCTATACAACCGACGGGTGAGGTCGGCGAAAATGGGCAGGCCCAGGTTACGATTAGAAGTGAAGTAAGTTTCATCTGACCCTACTTATTTTTTGTCCTCACGAATAATACGCCCACTCCAGTCGACTAATTCAAGGTAATCAGCAAGATTGAAGGGGATACCATCAGGCATATCTTTTCTGGGGTTGCCAGAAAAAGGAAACAAAGTATCTGGTTGATAGGGCTGCTGGGTCTTGAGTGCCTGTTCAATACGCTGTTTGATTGAGGTGTGATCTGATTGCTCAGGTGAGTCTGCCATCTTTGCACGGATTGGATTCAGATCCACATAAACCATGCAGGCGGCCAGAGCTTTTTCATCCAGCAGTGCCTGAGATTTAAAACGCCCCTTATTTACATGGATGTAATGTATGCTGGTTTTGCAGGACGCAAAAACCGGTCCCAGAAACGGCCTGTGACCTTATCCTCATAGTTAGCTTGTCTAGCAATAGGTTCGTTGATACAACGCATAAACCAGCTGACTGACATCAGACGATCTCGCCATTTATCAATCTGATCGGATAAGGCGTTTCGTTCCGCTTTACTCAGTGCCTCACCCTGATAAAAACGTTGTGACAACAGACTGCCTTTGAATAAACCATGCCAGTGTTCGACTACCTCCAACTCAGACCATGACAGCGCCTGTTCAGCATTGATATGTAGCGTTACATGATAATGATTACTCATTACTGCATAAGCGCAAAGATCAATAGCGAAAATGCTGGCCAGTTCCAGCAGGCGGTCTTCAATCCATTGTCTGCGATGTTCGTAACTGTTGCCGGTGAATGAGTCTTTACCACACAGGAATGCGCGGCGTACGCAACGAGAGACGCAATGATAATAGGATGTGGCATCCAGAGATACCAATGTCTTCCTTGGTTTTGGCATAGTGCTGTCCTTAGCAGATTGTTTGCACAAGACTACAAACTTGATATGCTTGTGTCAATTTATTTTTATGGGTGTCTATGTTTCCGGTGTGTCGTTGGAGTTTAGCTATAAATATTCATTTAAGGTTAATGATGTAAAAGGCTTATCCTTGCTTTTAATGTGCCTGAGTAACATTCAATAATCTGGTAAAATGCGCGGGAACAAAATAAGTTTGTCAAATTATATTCAATTAGGAAAACAAAAAATGAGTACTGGTACAGTGAAGTGGTTCGATGCGGGCAAAGGTTTTGGTTTTATTACCCCTGATGATGGGGGCAAGGATTTGTTTGTCCATCATTCTGAGATTCAAAGTGGTGGGGACTATGCCTCACTCAACGATGGTCAG
>DAOVJZ010000179.1 GCA_030632035.1 Granulosicoccaceae bacterium
ATCAACATATCCATTGAAATGGGATCAGGAGAAACAACGCCAACAACCGGACGAGTCTTTTCTTCCGCTATCAGCAGGGGGCTGAAGACCACCCCATACAATACAAGGGAAATAGAAAGCAATCTGGGCATTTTATTTCAGCTTCTTGATACGCTCAGCCGGACTGATAACATCAGTCAGACGAATACCAAACTTCTCGTTAACGACTACCACTTCGCCATGTGCAATCAGCGTCCCGTTTACCAACACATCCATCGGTTCACCTGCTAAACGATCAAGCTCGATAACCGAACCCTGATTAAGCTGAAGTAAATTACGTATATTGATTGATGAACGCCCTATTTCCATGGAAATAGTAACCGGGATATCAAGGATCAAACCCAGGTTTTCATCTTCAGTCAGTGGTTTGCCATCATCAACCAGTTCCTGCGTTTCGACACGTTGATATTCCTGCTTGTCATCATCAGTTGTTGCCGGAGGATTTTCTATGCCACCACCTTCTGCAGCGCTATCTTCCCCAGATGCAGCGCCTGCATCATCCGCAGCAGCTTCGGTGGTCTCCTGTTCAGACATTGCATCTGCCCAGTCATCATCCGTCTTTTGTTCATTGTCAGTATCAGTTGGTTCACTCATGGCTTACTCCCGCTATTTATACAACAGCTTTATCTCTTGATAATCTCATTTTCTTTGTGTACCGGCCTTTCCGAATTTTCTACTATCTTTACGGCATAGTGTTCATGTGATTTACCAAAGATACCCCTGAATACAGGAATCTCTTCGGCACGCACTGTTACCAGCTCAGGAATAGTAACTGGAATAACATCTCCTTTCTTAAGCTGAAGCACTTCACGCAAAGATAATTCTGTTTCTGTCAATTCGCAGCTTGCTTCCACTGTTGCTTCTTTCATTTCCAGATTAAGTGCGGTTGACCAGCGTTCATCAGTTTCTGCCGTATCACTTTGCACACCTGCATCAAGTAATTCACGAATTGGCTCCAGCATTGAATAAGGCAAGGTAACATGCAGATCACCGCCGCCACCTTCCAGTTCAATATGAAAGGAACTCACAACAACCACTTCACTGGGGCTCACAATATTGGCAAATTGCGGATTAACCTCTGAGCTCGTGTACTCAAAATCAACGGGCAAAACAGGAGTCCATGCTGTCTTTAAATCCCCAAAGACCTTGTTCAGCATCATATTTACAATACGTAACTCGGTTGCAGTAAATTCACGACCTTCAATCTTGGAATGAAAACGTCCATCCCCTCCAAAAAAGTTGTCTACAACGATGTAAACAAGACGTGGATCAAATACAAACAAGGCCGTTCCACGTAATGGTGCCATCTTGACCATATTAAGACTGGTTGGAACAAGAAGAGTATGAATATATTCAGAAAACTTCAGCATTTGTACCGCACCAACTGAAATTTCTGCTGAACGTCTTAAAAAATTAAACAAGGTAACCCTGAACAGGCGAGAAAATCGTTCATTGATCATCTCCAGCGTCGGCATGCGCCCGCGAACAATACGATCCTGACTGGCAAAATCAAATGCAGAAGCCGATTCTTCCGCTACACCCTCTTCACCTTCAGTATCAACATCACCACTGCCTACACCGTGCAGTAGCGCATCAATCTCATCTTGTGATAAAAGATCATTAATCGCCATTTATTGCACCACGAAACTTGTAAAATAAACAGCTTCAACACCAGGCTCACCCGTCTTTTCTTTCATGACTTTCTGTATTTCCTTGAGTATGTCATTACGTAAGCGCTGCTTTCCTTCTCTGGTGGTAATTACATCCGTTTTCTGACTTCCTATAAGTAAAAGGAGATTATTCCGGATCAGTGGGTTGTGTTTTTTAATCTCATCAATAACCATTGCATCTGACACCAGAAGATCTATGTTGGTCTGCAAATAACGAATACCTGTCTTGTCTGTAAAGTTGACAACAAAAGCCGGTACCATTGAAAAGTAAACTGGTTCCTTCTCTCCCTGGCCTTTTTTCTTCTTTTTCTTTTTGTCAGATGATTTTTTATCAGCAACAGCTTCTACATCTTCATCACCTTCCATATCTGCATCATCACTCTTGCCACCACTAAGCATTAATGTGCCGCCTATGGACAAGGCAATTAGCAAAACACCACCACCGATCATCATGAGTACATTCTTGTTCAATAAGCTGGCCAGAATATTTTTCTTATCACCTTCTGTCGCCAGATCAAGATCGTCATCATCAAGATTTTCATTTTCCGCCATAAGATTATTTTCCTGTCATTATGTTTACAGAATCCTGCCTTTTTGTTTGCAAGAGCTATGCCAGTAAGGCATGTATATAAAATAGTTATATTTCAACAAGATACAAGTCTGATCTGACAGGATGTCAGACAATTGACTTAAGAGTAGAAAATTGATGCCGAATTTATGGCGAATTCAGTAAGTTAGGATGGTAATAGTCAGAATACCGGCTTGAATAAAAATCCCCATTGCACCAAAAGAAAAATCTAAACCGCCAAGATTTATTAAAGATCAGGCAAACAGGTCGAGGGTACCATCAGAAACAGAAATGGTTGATAACATGGGTTGCCCTTCATCATCAGTGTCTTGTCTACTGGTCATATTGGATGAGTCATGGTCTTCACCTGTTTCACCCTGGTACTCTTGCTGGGCAACAGATTGTTCTGATACATCTGCGTTGGCAAGATGAATGCCTTGCTCTTCAAGCATTTCCCGAAGCTTGGGCAATGCCGCTTCAACTGTTTCCCTGACCACCCCGTGCTGTGAACTAAATGTCACACTCGCACCTTCCTCTGTCATGTTGATACGAACTTCCAGTGGTCCCAGATGGGGTGGATTAAGGCGTATATCTGCAGACTGGATCTTTTGGTTTATTTGCCACACGACACGCTGTCCCATGGCTTGATCCCAACCTTGTTGCTTCAACGGCATATCAATAACCGGAGTTTGCGTTACAGTCGAGGCTGAATTTAATTGAGTCGGCTGGATACCAACTGCCTGAAATCCTGATAGATTAGTTGAATTCTGTGATGAATTCATATTTTGTGCTAACTCATTACCGATGTGTGTACCAAGGGCATTTACTGTGGAACGAAATATATTTGTTTTATCCTGGGTAGAATCAAGCAATTTTTTACCATCACTCATTTCCTGCATTAATTTATCAACGTCCAGATTTTCTTGTGATGCCTCTTCAGAAATTTGTCCTTTTCCAGATGCAGTGTTGCCCTCTTTTTGCATTAGTGCCGCCAGACGGGCAGAGACTTCACGGCTATTGCCTGGTAAAGACTCAATCCCGGTATCTCCATCACCCGTTGTTGCTGAATGCTTGGCGATACTTTCAACTGCTTTCTGTTGCCCGACTACACTGGCTTCGGGTAATGCGCTTCTGGAGGAAACGTCTTTGGCCGATTCTGCTAATGTCTGTGTATTCGTGTTTATTTCAGGAGTCGTTGCTTTTGATTCAAGGGTAGCCAATACCCCTGCATCATCAGATGATGTTCCAAAAACAGCGTTCTGTTCTATCGTTTCTGTGTCCACCGTATTGCCCAATGGATTTTCAGTTACTGTTTCTGCTTCAACCAATATCTCTGGAATAATATCGCTATCAGTGTCTGTCTGGCTTGGTTGAGCAAGATGATTGCCTGCCTGTAAATTCAGGCCAGCCACCAATCCTCCCTTGTCCAGAATATAAAACCCTGCCGATACAGGCAGTGGCTTGCCATCCTGCGGCAATTCCTGACCTTCAACTGAAACTGTATTGCCGGGTTGCGGTTTTTGACCAGGTGGAGAATTTGTTGCTTCTGTTTGAGCCAGATTGGATTTGAGCAAACTGGAGAATTTATTACCTTCCCCGGAATTTATATTATTTTCAACGGGTTGAGAAACAACTGACCCTGCTGATGCAGTGGTCTGCGTGCTAAATGGCAATAGTTGATTTGCCTGTGGCATGGTTTCCCCGTTTGCTATTGAGTAGTTACATCTGGA
>DAOVJZ010000103.1 GCA_030632035.1 Granulosicoccaceae bacterium
ACAGGAATAAATCGGGAACATAATTATATCAGGGATTGAAATCTCTGTAATGGGATAGTCAAGGAGAAGAAACATGAATATCAAAAACATTTTTAATGTAAACGTAACAACCAAACTGGTATCAATGCTGCTTGTATTTGCAGTTGTGCCGGTAGTTGTTGTTAGTATCGCTGTTTACAATTCATTTCAGCACATCAAGGATGAAGTGGCTGTCTCTTTTGAGGAAGCGGCAATAAATATCGCAGACAAGGTTGATCGTAACCTGTTTGAGCGTTATGGCGATGTGCAGGCATTTGGGCTGAATCGTGTTATCCATGATCGTGAGTACTGGTACAAGCTTGGCGAAGAAACGCCACTGGTAGAGACCATGAACCAGTATGTAGCAACTTATGGTATTTACTCTATGACTCTTCTGGTTGATCTCGAAGGTAAGGTGATTGCTACGAACTCAAAGGGTTCTGATGGCAAATCAATCAATACAGATTTTGTGTATAACAAGGACTTTAGTAGTGAAAAATGGTTCAAGGATTTGTCTGCAGGCAAATATACAACAAGAATGCCATTTACTGCACCGGGTAATGATGTTTCAAGCGGCACCTATATTGAAGATATGAGTGTGGATGAAGATATACAAACTATTTATCCAGGTAATGATGGGTTGACTATGGCATTTGCAGCACCTGTTTATCAGGATGGCAAAGTGATTGCTTACTGGAATAACCATACCAAGTTTTCTGTGGTTGAAGAAATTATTCAGCAATCATACGCAGAATTAAAGCACATTGGTTATCCCGGCGCAGAGATCACCATGCTGGATAGCGAGGGCCGTATTATTGTTGATTACGATCCAACAAAGACAGGAACTGAGAATGTAGTTCATGATCTGGATAAAGTGGTTCTGAAATTTAACCTGGCGCAGAAAGGTGTAGAAGCTGCTGTCAGGGCCGTGAAGGGTGAAACAGGGCATTTATATGCAGTTCATGCACGCAAGAAAATTAATCAGGCATCGGGTTTTGCACATCTTAAGGGTGCACTGGGTTTTCCTGGTATGAACTGGAGTGTGATGGTACGCGTACCGGAAGATGAAGCAGCACCATGGTTAGCGGCTATTGAAGCCAATATTTTCATGATTGTTGTAGTGTGCCTGGTCATTGCTGGTGTACTTGGCTTGTTTATTGGTCGCAAGGTGGTTGCTGGTATCCAAAACGTAGTTGACGGTGCTGTACGTGGTGCTGAGGGTGATATGACAACTCGTCTGGAAGTGAAATCAAGTGATGAGTTTGGTCAGTTGGCAACGGCATTCAATAGCATGATGGAACGCATGAGTGGGGTTGTAGCTGATGTTCGTGCCGGTTCTGATGAGATACTGGGTGCGGCTAATGAAATATCTAATGGCAATATAGATTTGAGTCAGCGCACAGAAGAACAGGCATCCAGTCTGGAAGAAACCGCGTCCAGCATGGAAGAAATGACCTCGACTGTGAAACAGAATGCGGATAATTCAGGTCAGGCTAATCAGCTGGCTATGAATGCACGTACCCAGGCCGAAGAAGGTGGCGCTATAGTGAGTGATGCGGTTGAAGCCATGGCTGAGATCAATAAGTCCAGCACCAAGATTGCTGACATCATTAGTGTGGTAGAAGAGATTGCCTTCCAGACTAACCTGTTGGCACTGAACGCGGCAGTAGAAGCGGCACGTGCGGGTGAGCAGGGTCGCGGATTTGCGGTAGTGGCAACCGAAGTACGCACACTGGCACAACGCAGTTCTGAATCAGCCAAGGAAATCAAGGATTTGATTACCGACAGTGTTGATAAAGTGAAGACAGGTACTGAGCTGGTTGATAAGTCAGGTCAAACACTGGAAGAAATTGTTAACAGTGTGAAGAAGGTGACTGATATCGTATCTGAAATCGCAGCATCCAGTAATGAGCAGGCCTCTGGTATTGAGCAAGTGAATAAGGCCGTCATGCAAATGGATGAAATGACACAACAGAATGCAGCATTGGTAGAAGAGTCAGCATCAGCCAGTAAGGCAATGGAAGATCAGGCTCAGAACCTGAATCAGTTGATCGCTTTCTTCAAGGTTGATTCATCTGGTTCAACAGGCAATGCTGTAAAAAAGTCCAGAGTGATTGAACAGGCACCTGTTGCAGAACGTCGAGGCACTGATCGTCCGTTTAAGGAGAATCCTGCGCAGGCGAGTGGAACATCTGAACAGGAAACAAGTGCTTCGGCTACTCCAGCAAGGAAGAAGACAGGGACTTATGATGATGAATGGAGTGAGTTCTGAGATTTTTAACAGAACTTATGAAATAACTGAATTAAAAAAACCCCCTCTTGCAGGGGGCTTTTTTTTGCCTACAGACAAAGACCATTATCCATATGAAAAGAGGGTAAATTTTGGTTATTAATTTCCGACATTCTCATTATTAGGGATATAACTATTTTGTTATGCAGATGGATGAAATCACATAACGAATAAGCATTTCGTCTACTCCAGCGAGGAAAAAGACAGAGACTTATGATGATAAATGGAGTGAGTTTTAATCAGGAACGCGGAATATTTAATTTTTCACGGGCTCTACGAACCCCGTACCTTAAAGGAAGGATAGGTTGCTATGAATATACTTAAGCATTTATCGGTAAAGATGAAAATATTGCTGTTACTGGTGGTGCCAGTCACCGGTATGTTGTTCTTTTCATTCCAGAGTGTGATGGATAAGTCTACCATTGTGGATGAAATGGAGGCAGTGAAGCCTTTGGCAGAACTGGCGGTCAAGGCCAGTGCCTTGGTGCATGAAACCCAGAAAGAACGCGGTGCGACTGCTGGATTTATTGGCAGTAATGGTAAGAAGTTTGCGACTGCATTACCAGCCCAGCGGATCAACACTGATAACCGTCAATCCGAGCTTAAGGCTTTTCTCGAGGGGTTTGACAGTCAGGTTTATGGTGCGGAATTCAGTAGCCAGTTGAGCAATGCTTTGAGTTTGCTCAGCCAGATCGAAGGCAAGCGCAGTGCTGTCAGCGCCTTGACCATTTCCGGCAAGGAAGCGATTGGTTATTACACATCGATAAACAAGGAGTTCCTGAGGCTTATCAGCAGCATGACCAAACTGTCCAGCAACGGCGAGGTCACGAGAGAAGTGGCGTCATATGTTAACTTCCTGCTGGGCAAGGAACGCGCCGGTATTGAACGCGCGGTGTTGGCTAACACCTTCGCCAAGGACGCGTTTGGCTCGGGGATGTTCAGGAAATTTAATGTGCTCGTCAGCGAGCAAAACACCTATGCCCATGTATTCATGTCATTGGCTGTCCCTGAGGCAAAGGTGTTCTATGAGCAGACCATGAACGACCCGTTGGTCACCGAGGTTGAGCGCATGCGTACAACAGCGTTCAGCAAGCAGGAAGGTTTTGGTATCGATCCCGTATTCTGGTTCAAGACCCAGACTGGCAAGATAAATCTTCTCAAGAAGGTCGAGGACTGGCTGTCAAATGCGCTAATTACTCATGTTGAAACCCTGCATAGTGAGGCTCGGGCAACGCAATGGTTCTTTATCGTGATGGCAGTCGGTGCGGTCGTTTTTGCGATTGTGCTGGCATCGCTGATTGCCATCGGCATTACCCGTGCACTGGGTCAGACACTGAATGCACTGAATGATATCGCCCAGGGTGAAGGTGATCTGACCCGTCGTCTGGATGATAGCAGTCGCGACGAGATCGGTCGCGTGGCCAAGGCGTTTAACCAGTTCGCTGGCAAGATCGAGGACATGGTGAAAGAAGTTAAATCGTCTGCGAATACTATAAACACATCGGCGAGTGAAATCGCCGCCGGAAACATGAACCTGTCTCAACGTACCGAGGAACAAGCCTCTTCACTGGAAGAGACCGCTTCCAGCATGGAGGAAATGACTTCCGCCGTAAAACAGAATGCGGATAACGCTCGTCAGGCCAACAAGTTGGCAGAAGGCGCGCGTGATCAGGCTGAGAAGGGTGGTGAAGTGGTTGGCAATGCGGTGACTGCGATGAGTGAAATCAATGCGTCCAGCAAGAAAATTGGCGACATTATCAGTGTGATTGATGAGATTGCATTCCAGACCAACCTGCTGGCGCTGAATGCCGCGGTAGAAGCGGCGCGTGCCGGTGAGCAGGGACGCGGGTTTGCGGTGGTGGCCGGTGAGGTACGAACACTGGCACAGCGTAGTGCCGAGGCCGCTAAGGATATTAAGGATCTGATCCAGGACAGCGTGGAAAAAGTCGAAGGTGGCACACGATTAGTAGATGAGTCCGGTAAGACACTGGAAGAGATTGTGAATAGCGTAAAGAAGGTGACTGATATCGTATCTGAAATTTCTGCATCCAGTAACGAACAGGCCTCCGGTATTGAGCAGGTGAACAAGGCAGTTATGCAAATGGATGAAATGACCCAGCAGAATGCGGCCTTGGTTGAGCAGGCATCGGCGGCCAGCCGTTCCAGCGAGGAAGAGGCAAAGCATCTTGCTGATCTGGTCGGACAGTTTAAGGTCAGCGAGGGTTCAGGTTCTGTTGTGACACAGCAGCAGAGTGTGGTTCAACCCCAACAGGCAGTATCGAGATCTGCTGTAGAACGCAGTGGATCAGATCGTCCTTTCGAGGGAAAGGGTCAGCCACAGGCGGCGGCGGGTAGTTCAGCGACTGAAACCAGTCTGTCATCAGCCAAAAAAACCGGCACTGATGATGAATGGAGTGAGTTTTGAGCGTTGATTGATTAAAACACAGTTAGAACTTCAGTTTGAAAATCCCCCTGTCCCAAGGCAGGGGGATTTTTTTATTTTTTAATTATCATGAACAGTCAATAAAATCTGGTCCAACAACGAAGATTCAGATGTGAAACAACTTTATTAAGAAAGATCCCATTTCTTTATAATATTACATTGAAAAATAATTATTAATTCCAGAGTAGTTATTTAACCCCTTGTATTTAAGGGCAAAAACAATTTAAACCCCGTCTAAATGTAGGGTAAATATCTCACAATAAAATCCGACACTGTAACAAGTAATCTGTTAGTTGGTTCATCATGTTTTTTGTAAAACAAATTAACTTCCAGATCAGGTGAATAAGGAGATAGCGATGGCTACGGCAGCAAGTACACAAGCAATGCAATTAGGTCAGGACGGAACACCAGGTCAAGATGATGGGGGCACACAATTCCTTTCTTTTGTTCTGGCAGATGAGTATTACGGTATTGATATCCTGAGAGTACAGGAAATCAAGGGCTGGACACCCGTGACACGGGTGCCACAGACACCTGAACACATGAAAGGGGTGTTAAACCTGCGCGGTACCATTGTGCCCATTATTGATATGCGCATGCGGTTCTCGCTGGAAGAGGTCGAGTACACACCGTTGACAGTTGTGATTGTGATGTCTGTCAAAAGTGATTCAGGTGATCGACTGGTCGGTATCGTAGTTGATGCAGTGTCAGATGTGCTGAATGTGGGTGAGGATGATATTAAACCGACACCGGATTTTGGTGATACGGTCAGTACGGAATTTATAAATGGTTTGGCTTCAGTTGATGACAAGATGGTGATGTTGTTGGATGCGGACAAGCTGTTTAATGTTGATAAATTGGTCTTCGATCAGGCAGAAAACCAAGATAAAGAGTAAGTAAAGTCAGGGCAGAGGTCACCTCGGTGACTTACTTTTAATGTAAGGAGAGTAGTGAGATGAGCATAAAATGGTTAACAAATGTAGGCGTAGGCAAAAAGATCTCTGGAGGATTTGGTATCCTTGCATTGATCATGATAGTAACAGTGGTGATTGCGACAAATCGCATCACCTCCAGTCAGGAGATCAACGGAAGAGTATTTGAGCTGCGCACCCCGACCGTTTTGGCATCCAATCACATGTTGAATGGCATTAATCATTCGCTGGCGGCATTGCGCGGCTACATGATTCTCGGGGCCGACAAATTCAAGCAGGGACGTCTTAAGGCGTGGG
>DAOVJZ010000200.1 GCA_030632035.1 Granulosicoccaceae bacterium
CGTCGATTCCTAATATAGGTTGAACGTCCTGCGGCTGACTATCGTCTACCCCTGCTTTTTGCAAGCGCTTCTCTTCCTTCTTTTTCTTTTTCGCGATTTCTTTCTGGCGCTTTTCAAAAGCGTAATTGGGTTTAGCCACTCATATTCTCCTCTACATAATTCTAGGATTGGAGCCGTTAGAATACAGTATTTTCCAACCGATTGCGCTCTTCATAGCACCGACAATGATATATCCCGGCATCGGCCTGTTTAAATTCTTGTGGTTAAGATCTTTTGGACCAAATTAGTTCATTCTTACAAAAGACTAACAGCAACCGGTTAGTTTCAATGCCTCAATATTCGCCGACACAACATAGTCCTCTGCCTTGCTATCTGGCGCCCAGTCCTTGATGAATTCCTTTGATTCATTTTTGGGTGTAATTCGGATGTCAGAAAAACCGGCATCAACCATCATGGTTTTCAGTTCCTCAACGGGTGAAGCGCCTGCCATGCAACCGGAATAAAGTTGCAGATCATTTTTAATATGCTCCGGTAATTCACACTGTGCCACTATATCTGAAATAGCCAGACGGCCACCAGACTTGAGGGAGCGAAATGCATCTTTGAACACCTGTGGCTTGTTGGGAGAAAGATTAATCACACAATTGGAAATGATCACATCAGCGGTATTGTCTGGTACGGGCAGGTGCTCGATTTCACCCAGACGAAACTCGACCTGTTTATACCCGCCCTGCTCGGCGTTGTTGCGTGCCTTGCTAAGCATGGTCGGTGTCATGTCGATACCGATCACATGGCCGGTTTCACCGACTTCACGTGCGGCAAGGAAACAATCAAAACCACCGCCGCTACCGAGATCAATTACAACTTCACCCGCTTTGAGTGAGGCGATTGCTTGTGGGTTTCCGCAACCCAGCCCCATATCGGCACCATCGGGGACACCGTTGATATCGTCTTCGCTATAACCCATGCGTGTAGAATTCAGGGAAACCACGCCATCAGGAACGCCACAACAACTGGAACCAACACCGCAGCTTTCACCATTGTTATTGGCCTCTGCCACTTCAGCATAACTGTCTCTTACATTGTTGCGAATATCATCGTGTTGTTTCTGACTCATGGGACTTCCTGTATTAAATAGTGTGGAGTCGCTATTGTATGCACCCCTGACCTGATATCAAGTTGGCAAAAAAACTACTTTGAAATCAGGAGGTTTCTATAAGATGAACATCCCGTTGGGGGAATGGAATCGTAATATTGTTTTGCTTAAAGGCACGCCAGATGGCCAGATTGATATCAGAACGGACACTGGCCATCCCTTCTTGTGGATCAATAATCCAGACGCGCAGTTCCAGTTGAATACCGCTGTCGGCAAACTCCAACAGACGACAGGCCGGAGCTGGTTCATCAATCACACGCGAATTGGCTTGGGATGCATCCAGCATAAGCTGCATGGCCTGTTCCGGATCATCGTTGTAACTGATCTGCACCGGGATTTTGATGCGGATTTTTGGATCGGTGTAACTCCAGTTGATCACTTCTGAGGTCACCAGGTTTTCATTCGGGATAAGTGTTTCAACGCCTTCACGATTACGCACCACAATATAACGTGCATGCAATGCCTGCACCCAGCCAAAACTTTCACCAATGGTGATCACGTCACCGGGCTTGATCGAGCGATCAAAAATCAGGATAAAACCACTGACCAGATTACTGGCAATACGTTGCAAACCAAAACCAAGACCGACACCGAGCGCACCACCAAAGACGGTCAATGCCGTCAAATCAATACCGACACTGTTCAGTGCGATCAGGATCGCCAGTGTGAGTAAGAAGAACTTGCTCACCTTGGCCAGGGCTACACGCATTCCGGGATCGAAATACTCTGATTTCATTACGCGGCTTTCAATCACACGTGACAGCCACATGGATACCAGTAACAGGAAGCCAATAGAAAGAATGAGCTTGATGGTTGCCAACAATGTGATACGGCTATCGCCAAGGGTAATACCCAAATCATCCATGGCTTTAAGAATTCCCGGCAACCAGCCCACAATATGCAAGGCCACAACACCCCAGATCATAGTACTGATAATATTTTCCCATGCCTTGATGGCACGACCCGGTTTTAATGCCTTGCGCAATACATAAACTACCAGCCGCACAATCGCCAGTGACAACAACAGCGGCATAACAATTTTCAATAATTCAACATGCCAGCCGAACTGCTCAAGCACAATACGCCCGATCATGACCAACAGGAACATGGTGATGGGGAAGGCAAAACGATCAATACTTTTGAGAGTAAAACTCAGACTACGCGATTTGTAGTCTGCAAGCACCTGATCCAGGAAACGATCCCAGCGAATATGTAATAACCATGCAATAAAACCCGCAATGGCAATGACTGCCAGTTGCGCACTACCGGATATTGTCGTTAGTACTTCAACGGCATCTTTTAAAACTGTAACAATGGCATCCATATTTTATTTTCTTGTTAGTAAAAGATTATCTGCTCGGCATGCGAACTTTCACATAATCAGGCTGACATGACAACACAATCACGACCATCCTCCTTGGCCTGATACAAGGCATCATCGGCCCGGCTAATCAGAGACTCTATGGTATCGAATGGTTTTGCTTCAGTTACACCCTGACTGATTGTTATATTGATGATCAGACCATTGACATTGATGGGGCTACTTTTTATTTTTTCACGAATACGTTCGGCTACTTGCTGGGCTGTTTTATAGGATGTGTTATTCAGGATCACAATAAATTCTTCCCCTCCATAACGCCCGACAATATCAAACCCACGTACTGCCGCCTTTAAGCGTTTGGCAACATCCTGTAATACATGGTCACCTACAACATGACCATGGGTATCATTTACATTTTTAAATTTATCCAAATCGGCCATGATGATACACATGTGGTTTTTATTCTGTTTCACCAGCTCCATGCCCTGCTTGAGGCTATTATCGGTCTCACCACGATTAAGAAGTTTGGTCAGCGCATCTACTGAGGCCCTTTTACGTAAGGTTGATTCCATATTGCGTAATATTTCAACCGATTGCTCCAGCTCACTGACTTCCGTGTGGTGATAACATTCATTGGTCAATGATATATCCAGCGAAATAATCCGGCCAATGAATTCATGCAAATGCCCATAATTTTCATTGCCCACTACATCACGATGTACAAAACTACGAATGATCCGCTCTAGTTTGTAATAGGCACAACTATAAAGTGATAAGGGCAAATTAATCCGGGCATGGGCCTCACCCACACGCAGGCGCATCTCAAAATAGGCTGGCGTATCATAATCAATACCCAGGGTCATCAAATAATTGGTTTGAGTGCGTTTAAGGCTTTCGACACGTAGCTTACCGATCAGGAACTGGCTGAATTCAGGATGTTTGAGCATGAACTTATCATAGAAGATATTAACGATTTCATTCAGGTGGGGAATAAGGACCTTATCATGCAACAACAGACCCAGTTCGCGATCAGGGTGAGAAAATTCCAACAGCCGCAAGCGCGACTGTATATTTTCCGAATCAAAATCATACCAATTACAATATTCAAACGTCGTCAACAGTGTGATAACCTCTTC
>DAOVJZ010000075.1 GCA_030632035.1 Granulosicoccaceae bacterium
AATCAATGCAGATGATGAATTTGGTCAATCATTATTAAAAGAAGTTTCTGATGCTGTTTCCGTTGTTGCCTACAGCCTTTCCGGTAATGCACTCCAAGGGATAAGTACAATCCGTGCAACGCAGGTAACACTGGATAAAAACGGCATTACAATGCAGGTGGATACGCCCTGGGGAAGTGGTGAATTACATTCATCACTCCTCGGGCGTTTCAATGCAGAAAATTTGTTGGCAAGCCTGTCTTGCTTGCTGGTGATGGGGCTAAAACTGGAGGATGTGCTTGAACGTCTTGCGAAAATCAGCACGGTTCCCGGTCGTATGGAGCGAATCGAGGGTAAAAAAGATCCAATGGTCATTGTTGATTATGCCCATACCCCGGATGCATTGGAACATGTTCTGAAAGCGGCACGCGAACATTGTGCGGGCAAACTCTGGTGTGTATTTGGTTGTGGTGGTGATCGGGATCAGGGCAAGCGTCCCCTGATGGGTGAAGTGGCTGCGACTCTTTCTGATAATACCATTGTGACAGATGATAATCCTCGTCATGAAGATCCAAAAAAAATTATAAACGGTATTTTGAGTGGTATAGAAAACCGTGACCATGTTTCTGTCGAACATGATCGCGCTATGGCTATTCGTAGTGCTATTGAACAGGCAGACAAGAATGATCTGGTGCTGATAGCTGGTAAGGGTCATGAAGATTACCAATTGATAGGTGATGAAAAACGACCTTTCAGTGATCGTGAATATGTAAAAGTGTTACTGGCATGATGATGGCAATGGCAGAGATAAACGAACCCACACAAGCAACCATGCTTAAACATTGGCAACTCTCGGAGCTGGCATCGGTTTTGTCTGCGCAGTTGAAAGGCAATGATGTCAGTTTTGACAGCGTTAGTACTGATACACGTGCAATTGATAAAGGTGCACTCTTTATAGCATTGATTGGCCCCAACTTTGATGGACACAATTATGTAGATGAAGCACAACGCCAGGGTGCGGTTGCATTGTTGGTCAGTAAAGAAGTGGAGTCACCTTTGCCACAGATTATTGTCAAGGACACACAGTTGGCATTGGGACAGTTTGCCGCTGCCTGGCGTGCCGGTTTTAATATTCCAGTAGTTGGTGTGACCGGTAGCAATGGTAAAACAACAGTAAAAGAAATGATTGCTTCCATTCTTGGACAGCAGGCACCGGTACTGATGACTCAGGGTAATTTGAATAATGATATTGGCCTGCCTTTGACCTTATTGAATATGACAACTGAACATCGTTATGCCGTGATTGAAATGGGCGCCAATCATGCTGGAGAAATTGATTACCTTACCCAAATCACCAGACCGGATGTGGCAGTGATCACCAATGCGGCCACAGCGCATCTTGAAGGGTTTGGCAGTGTCGAAGGTGTAGCTCATGCCAAGGGTGAAATTTTTGGTGGATTGACCGCAGAAGGTGTTGGCATTATCAATGCTGATGATGTGTATGCTGATTTGTGGTCAGGCTTGTTAAGCAATCACAAAATAATTTGCTTTGGACTTGAAAATGAGGCGGACGTGTCAGCAAGCTGGCAGGGTGATACAACGCATAGTGATATTGATATCACATTGCCCGGTGGTGAGTTTAAATGTGTATTACATGCTCCCGGAAAACACAATGTGATGAATGCATTGGCAGCAACAGCTACGGCCACGGCGATTGGTATTTCCATAGAGCAAATCAAAACCGGACTTGAGAGTTTTGAATCAGTAAAAGGTCGGTTACAAACCAGTACAGGTTATAACGGTGCAGTTGTTATTGATGATACCTATAACGCAAATCCAACTTCATTATCAGCAGCGATCGATGTATTGAGTTCCTGTGGGGGGGAGAAAGTGCTTGTCCTTGGAGATATGGGCGAACTGGGCAAGGATGCCCAGGCACTTCATGATCGTACTGTTGAATATGCTATTCAGAAAGGTATTCAACAAATTTTCACACTGGGCGAATTGACCACTGCGGCTATTAAATCACACCCGGATAACGGCAAGAGTTTTGACAGTGCTGAACAATTGATTGAAGCACTGAAACCAAAACTGGATAAAAATACAACGGTACTGGTCAAGGGCTCACGTTTCATGCACATGGAAACAGTCGTGCAAGCATTACTGGAGAACAGAAAATAAAATGTTTGTTTATCTCTCAGATTATCTGACGCAGTTCCATAGTGGATTTAACGTATTCCAGTACATTACATTGCGCGCCATTCTGGGCGCATTAACGGCGCTGGTTTTATCGTTTGTAATCGGTCCTGCCATGATTCGTAAGTTGAGTTTTCATCAGATCGGACAAACTATAAGACAAGATGGTCCTATCAGTCATTTACCCAAGGCAGGTACACCAACCATGGGTGGGGCATTGATTCTGGTTGCAATTGGTGTGGCCACCTTGTTATGGGCAGATTTGGATAATCATTATGTCTGGGTGGTACTGATTGTGACTTTCCTGTTTGGGGCGATTGGTTTCCTGGACGATTACATCAAACTGATACAACGTGATCCAAAAGGCTTGATCCCGCGTTACAAATATCTATTGCAATCTATTGTCGGCCTGGGTGCCGCATTTTATTTGTTCGACACTGCAGTTGTGCCGGCAGAGACACAATTGATCGTGCCCTTCTTTAAAAATATTGTGATCGAACTGGGTGCCTTTTATATCGTCCTGACTTATTTTGTGATCGTCGGCTCCAGTAATGCCGTGAACCTGACCGATGGACTGGATGGCTTGGCCGTCATGCCTTGCGTATTGGTCAGTGGTGCGCTTGGTATCTTTGCCTATGTTGCCGGCAACATCAATTTCGCCAGTTACCTCGCTGTTCCTTATGTCCCTGGTGTGGGTGAACTAGCTGTTTTCTGTGGCGCACTGGCCGGTGCAGGCCTTGGCTTTCTCTGGTTTAACGCCTATCCGGCACAAGTGTTTATGGGTGACATCGGTGCACTGGCATTGGGTGCTGCATTGGGTATTGTTGCGGTTGCGGTCAGGCATGAACTCGCATTGGTCATTATGGGTGGCGTGTTTGTGATGGAAACCGTATCAGTGATTTTGCAAGTGGGTTCTTACAAGCTAACAGGAAAACGTATTTTTCAGATGGCACCACTGCACCACCATTTTGAATTAAAGGGATGGCCAGAACCGCGTGTGATTGTGCGTTTCTGGATTATTACAGTAATTCTAGTGTTAATTGGCCTGGCCACATTGAAGATACGTTAGGAACTTATGGTAACGGCATTGATGGCAAGCGATAAAGGAGAAACAGGACAAACCATGTTTGATCCAGATAGACAAACACTGGTTGTTGGTCTTGGTAATACTGGTTTGTCATGCGTACGTTTTCTTGCCAGCAAGGGTGTACCTGTAGCGATTGTTGATAGTCGAGATAACCCACCGAAACTGGAAATATTACGAGAGGAGTTACCGGATGTTGCCGTCTTTGTCGGTGGTTTTAGTGAAGAAGCGTTTGCTTCTGCTGAACAACTTATCGTAAGTCCAGGCGTGTCTCTAAAAGAATCTGCTATTCAAATGGCAAGTGGACGTGGTTTATCTGTAATGGGTGATATTGAACTGTTTGCTTACTATGCCAAGGCTCCCGTTATTGCCATTACGGGTACCAATGGTAAGAGTACAGTCACATCACTGGTTGGATTAATGGTGGAGCAGTCAGGTAAAGAAGTGCGAGTAGGTGGCAATATTGGAAAACCGGCACTCGAATTGCTTGAAGAAAATAATGAACCTGATTTTTACGTACTTGAGCTATCCAGTTTTCAGTTAGAAACCACCCACAGTTTAAATGCAACTGTGGCCACAGTGTTGAATATTGCTCCTGATCATATGGATCGCTATGACAGTATTCAGGATTACATTGTGACTAAACAACATGTGTATAACGGTGATGGTGTCATGGTGATTAATCGTGATGATGTGGCTGTAGTTGCACTGACTAATGCTAATCGAAACACAGTTCGTTTTGGTCTGGATGAACCAGTGGCGGGGGAGTTTGGGCTGCGTAATGTGGAGGATCAGATCTGGCTTGCTCTGGGTGATGATAATCTTATTAATACAAATGAATTAAAAATATGTGGCAAACATAATTTTGCCAACGCACTGGCGGCACTTGCTATTAGCCATAGTATCGGTTGTTCAAAGAATGCCATGCTGGATGTGTTACATCGATTTACCGGTTTACCTCATCGCATGCAGTGGGTGGTCAGGAAAAACAATGTGGTCTGGTTTAACGATTCAAAAGGCACTAATCCGGGAGCAACTGTTGCTGCATTGAATGGTACAAATGAAAAGGTGGTATTGATTGCTGGCGGTGATGGGAAAGATGCTGATTTTACACCACTGCGGGAAGCGGTAACTGGACACTGTCGTGCTGTTGTTTTGATCGGACGTGATGCGCCACAGATTGAAAAAATATTGTCAGGTCTGATCACAATGGTTAATGCTGATGATATGAAGGATGCAGTACACAAGGCCAGTGAACTGGCACAATCGGGTGACGTGGTGCTGTTGTCTCCGGCTTGTGCGAGTTTCGATATGTTTACTGATTATCAGGCTCGAGGTAATGCCTTTATAAATGCTGTGCAGGAGTTGCCACAATGAGAAAGCACAGCAGACAAAATACTATGACAGCAGAGGAAACCAGTCGAATTGATATTTATTTATTGGGTGCGACACTGATTTTGCTTGCCCTGGGTCTGGTTATGGTGGCATCAGCTTCTATTTCAGTTGCTGATCAAAAAACGGGTCAACCCTTTTATTATTTATTCAGACAAGGTGCTTATGTTGGTCTGGGTTTGATTTGTGCTTTTATTGCCTCAACATTTCCGGTTTATTTCTGGCAAGAACATGGCTCCAAACTGTTGATCATGGGTGTTGTGTTATTGGTCATGGTACTGATTCCCGGGATTGGACATAAAGTAAATGGCAGTATTCGCTGGATTGGTCTGGGCTTGTTTAATCTGCAACCTTCAGAATTAGTGAAGCTATTTGTTGTAATTTATTTACCGGGTTATCTGATGCGACATAGTAAGGAAGTGCAAACATCGTTGAGTGGGTTAATTAAACCGATGTTGATATTGCTTCTTATCTGCGCATTGTTATTGCTGGAACCGGATTTTGGTGCCGCTGCGGTAATCCTGATGACAGGGTTAGGTGTTATGTTTATGGGTGGTGTGCGTTTGTGGCAATTCAGTTTGTTTATGACAGGTATTCTGATTGTACTTGCTGGTCTGGCCTTGTCATCACCATACCGTGTAGATCGTCTGACTTCTTTTATGAACCCATGGGCAGATCCTTTTAATAGTGGTTTTCAGTTAACACAGGCATTGATAGCCTTTGGCCGAGGTGATTTTGCTGGCGTCGGTCTGGGTGACAGTATGCAGAAATTATTTTATCTGCCGGAGGCGCATACCGATTTTCTGTTTGCAATCATGGCTGAAGAGCTTGGATTCATGAGTACCTTATTTGTGATTGGTTTGTTTGTGTTGATCGTGTGGCGCAGTTTCAGGATTGGTCAATTAGCCGAACAACAGGAAAAAATATTCTCTGCTTTTCTGGCTTACGGTATTGGTTTGTGGTTAGGCATTCAGGCATTCGTTAATATTGGTGTGAACATGGGCATGTTACCTACCAAAGGACTGACCTTGCCACTCATGAGTTACGGTGGTTCCAGTATTGTGGTGACTTGTGTCGCTATTGCGATTCTTTTACGTATCCATTTTGAATTACACACATCCGGTGCGCGTCGCCGTAAATCAAAACAACAAACATCTACATGGGGGTGGGCATCGTGAGTAGCGGGCGCATCCTTATTATGGCGGGTGGTACAGGGGGGCATGTGTTTCCTGCATTGGCCGTGGCTGAGGAATTGCGCAGTCGCAATATCGAAGTGATCTGGATGGGTACACGTAAAGGGCTGGAAGCAGAAGTGATCCCCAAAGCCGGTATTCCTATTACATGGATTTCCGTGGGTGGATTACGTGGCAAAGGCATTATGCGTAAGATTGTTGCACCGTTTGTTTTAACGTGGGCAGTTTTGCAGGCACTGTTTGTGTTCATACGCTATCGTCCGAGTGTCGTGTTAGGTATGGGTGGTTTTGCAGCCGGTCCCGGTGGGCTGGTGGCCTGTTTGTTACGCCGACCCTTGGTGGTTCATGAACAGAATGCCGTTGCCGGATTCACTAATCGCTTATTGTCACGTTGTGCAACCTGTATTCTGGAAGCCTTCCCCAATACATTTGTGAAAGATAAAAAGGTGCTTTATACCGGTAACCCGGTACGTGCCAATATTGCAGGTATTAGCAGCCCGGAAGAAAGATTCAGTAACCATGATGGTGGCTTGCATTTACTGGTGCTGGGCGGTAGTCAGGGTGCTATGGCATTGAACGAAGTGGTACCAAAAACACTGGCTGGTATGGGTGCAGATATGCGTCCTGAAGTATGGCATCAGGCGGGAACTCGTCATATTGAAGAAACACGTAGCCTTTATAAAGAATCGACTGTGGAAGCACGTGTTGATGCCTTCATTGATAACATGGCCGAGGCCTATGAATGGGCCGATCTGGTTTTGTGCCGTGCCGGTGCGCTCACCATTGCCGAACTCACTGCTATTGGTATGCCTGCCGTACTGGTTCCATTCCCACATGCCGTAGATGATCATCAAACACATAATGCTGAATACATGGCCAAGGCGGGTGGTGCGATTCTGATCCCACAAGAAGAATTATCTGCTGATCGTCTTACCAATGTGCTGAGTGATTTTTATGGCAAGCGTAATCAATTATTGATCATGGCGCATGCCGCGCATAGTTTGGCCAGACCTCAAGCCACACGAGCAGTAGCAGAAGTTTGTCTGGGGGTAGCGAAATGAGCAAGGCAACCAGAATGATGGGACAGAAAAAAACAGATACAAAAGAAGCATCCCCTGTTACCCGATTGGATGCACACAAAACCA
>DAOVJZ010000117.1 GCA_030632035.1 Granulosicoccaceae bacterium
AGGTGGCCCGGTTGATTTACTGGCAAATACAGCAGTGTCATTTACAGCTGATGCCTGTCTGCATGAAACAACAACCAATACAGCAAGTGCTTCAGCTACTTTTGGCACAGATGAAGCCTGTGTTTCCAATACAGCTTCTGCCACAGTTGAAATGCTAATAAATATAGAAACTGATCCATGTCTTGATGGTACTGCTACAGAAGATGACGATTGTGATGGAACAACAACAGAGCCTGTGGCATTTGAAGGTTGTTCGGCTTCATACTGGAAACGTCACAGAGGAGCATGGGCAACCTATTCACCAGGTGATCGTTTTGATGCTATTTTCGGTGTAGATGCATCGGGTAACAAGAAACTCATGAAAGCGCTCAAATCCAAAAAGCGCAAACATGCCAGTAAGCAACTAACCCGTGAGGCTGTTGCGGCATTACTCAATGCTTCCAGCGCAGAAGTCAATTATGCCTTGACGGCAGGTGAAGTGATTTCAATTGTTGTGAATGCATATGATACCCGGGATTTTGCTGGGGCAGCAGCCCTGCTTAAGGAGCAAAATGAACTGGGTTGTTTAATTCAACACAAACGAGAGCATCATGGAAAGCATGACTACTGTCCTTTAGGAAACTAGAAAGGCTAAATCTGTAATTGAAACCCCGTCGATCAGACGGGGTTTTTTTATGAAAAAAATAATTTAATTATTGTTCGATACTTAAAGTAAAAATTAAGCCACCGATTTCTGAATCAGCGGCACCAATGGTTCAGGGAGTGTAATATTACCTGCAAGCGCAAATTGCTGAGCTGTTTCAGACATCTTTTTCCAGGTTTTTTTGATGATATCGATCCATTTGTCTTCGTCATATTCAGGATGCCTTAAAACAAAGGCCATCATGTAATGTTCAATGAAAACCAGATCAGTTACATCTTCCAGTAACTGGGTTTCAGGATTTACCTTGATGCCGCGTTTGCCGACGGCCTTTTTTACCTTGGCAATAAATTCATCATCATAACCAATTTGTTCTAGTATTTTACCGACAGTCTCGCCATGAAACTTATACAGGTTGGTACGCCATTGCAGGTAGCCATTGCGATCCATAGGGTAATCACTGCGCGGTGATTTCCAGCGTTCAATATGTTGAGCGCGCATTGCAATTTGAGCTAATTCATCTGCATCCGGTGCGAAGCGATTCAGCATGTCAGTCATGCGATGAGAGTAAAGCAGTTCCTTTGGCCATTCCTTACCATCAGCTGTTTCCATATTAGGATCTTTTTTGTTGGCAGCATCAATTAGTTCAATGGCTCTGGTTAGCATTTCTTCTGACATGTTGTTCTCCAGATTTCAGTTCGTTTCATTTTATATCAGTTACAAAACAGGGGAAGTAATACCCTATACATCTCCAAGGATTTGGATAAACATTTTCCCTGCATTCGATAGTGTTAAATTAGGGTGTTGAACAATCCCGAGTGTACGTTTGAGCTTGAGTTGTTTGATGTTAAGTGCACGCAAGTCCTTATCGATCATGGTTTCTGGCAACACACTCCAGCCTAGCCCAATCGATACCATCATTTTGATAGTTTCAAGATAATTGGTTGAAAGTGTTGTGTTGAGTTTAATATCAAGCTCTTCAAATGCAGATTGCACGATCTCGCGTGTGAATGTACCGGAACCGGGCAGGATTGCACCATGTTCAGCCAGGTCATGGAGCGTCACTTTTTTCTTTTTGGCTAACACATGAGTTTTGGCAACCACAACCGACAAAGGGTCATCCCAGATTTGTGTTGTCTGGATCGAGGTTGTTTGTTGTGAGGGCAGGGTAACAATACCCAGCTCCAATTCGCCTTTCTCAACCAGTCGACAAGCCTGTTCTGAATCCATAAAATGTAAATCCAGTTCTACATCTGGATATTGTTGAGTGTATTTGCGTAATATGGGTGGCAGACGATGCAAACCAATGTGATGACTGGTACCAATACGCAGACGGCCGGTTACCTCATCAGATAAGTTGCTAATGGCACGGCAACTGTCATCCAGCTCCATCAGAATACGTTGCGCCCGCGGTAACAGGGTCTGGCCGGCCTCGGTCAGGGTGATTTTCTTGCCAATGCGGTCAAAAACGTGGGTATTTAATTCTGCTTCAATGGCCGCGATGCGTTTACTGACCGCAGGTTGGCACAAGTGTAATTCTTCCGCTGCCAGCGAAAAAGAGCCTTGTTCGGCCACCGCGATAAATGCCTTCAGATTGACGATATCCATGCTATTCGCAAGTATTCCTAAAAGTAATAGATATTATGAATAATATGAATTTGTGTAATAGTCGTCAACCCCCTATTATTGCCTCTATCCTGTCATCTCGACCGAACAACGTGAGTGGAGAGATCTCGTGTATTAAGTTCAAGATTCCTCCACTCACGTTGTTCGGTCGAGATGACAGAAGGTAGAATTCGGTTGGAATGACAGAAATTAGCAAATTGAGAATAGAGTAAGGAAATGACCAGTAAGACACTTTACGACAAATTATGGGATTTACATGTAGTCCGAACCAATGAGGACGGCACGGCATTACTCTATATAGACAGACACCTGGTGCATGAGGTGACCTCACCGCAGGCTTTCGAGGGCTTGCGCATGGCGGGGCGACAGCCGTGGCGTGCCGATGCCGCATTGGCGGTGCCGGATCACAACGTACCGACCACCGATCGCAGCAAGGGTATCGATGATCCAATCGCACGACTACAAGTAGATACGCTGGACAAAAATTGCGCCGACTTCGGTATTACCGAATTCAAGATGATGGATAAGCGCCAAGGCATCGTGCATGTCATAGGCCCGGAACAAGGTGCGACCTTGCCGGGTATGACGGTGGTGTGTGGTGATTCCCATACCTCGACCCACGGTGCATTTGCGGCGCTGGCCTTTGGCATTGGCACATCAGAAGTGGAACATGTGTTGGCGACCCAGTGTTTGATCCAGAAAAAATCCAAAAATATGTTGGTACGTGTGGATGGTGAATTGGGTGCAGGTGTGACAGCTAAAGATATGGTGTTAGCGATCATCGGTCGTATCGGTACAGCAGGTGGTACAGGTTATGCGATTGAATTTGGTGGTGATGCTATTCGTGGCTTGTCAATAGAAGGCCGCATGACCGTGTGTAACATGGCGATTGAAGCCGGTGCACGTGCAGGCATGGTCGCGGCAGATGACAAGACAATTGAATATGTAAAAGGTCGTCCATATTCACCAACGGATGAAACCTGGGACAAGGCAGTCAAGGAATGGCAACAGTTACACAGCGATGATAATGCCGTGTTTGATGAAACCATTGTGATCAACGGTGCTGATATTGAACCGCAGGTAACCTGGGGTACCTCTCCGGAAATGGTGAGTGGTGTGAGTAACAGCGTACCTGATCCTGCCAGTGAAAAAGATGCCGTAAAAAGCGATAGCATGAAACGTGCATTGGAATACATGGGATTAACCGCCAATACACCGATCAGTGAGATCAAAATTGATAAGGTATTTATTGGTTCATGTACGAATTCGCGTATCGAAGATATACGAGCCGCAGCAGAAGTCGCTAAGGGCAACAAGGTAGCCGGTAATGTGAAATTGGCGCTGGTTGTGCCGGGTTCTGGTTTGATTAAAGAACAGGCAGAAAAGGAAGGTTTGGATAAGATATTAACGGACGCGGGTTTTGAATGGCGTGAGCCGGGTTGCTCTATGTGTTTGGCCATGAACGCTGATCGGCTGGAAGCCGGTGAGCGTTGCGCCTCTACTTCAAATAGAAACTTTGAAGGCAGACAAGGGCAGGGTGGGCGTACTCATTTGGTGAGTCCTGCTATGGCAGCCGCGGCTGCTATCAAGGGACATTTTGCAGATGTCAGAAACTTGGGTGAATAAAATTATTGTCATTTCGACTGAGGAACAACGTGACGAATGGAGAAATCTCAGTGAGATCCCTCCACTCATTTCATTCGGTCGGGATGACAGAGGAAAATATTATGGATAAGTTTGAAATACATAAAGGGTTGGTTGTGCCATTGGATCGTGCCAATGTTGATACCGATGCGATTATCCCGAAACAGTTTTTAAAATCCATCAAGCGTTCCGGTTTTGGTCCAAACCTGTTTGATGACTGGCGTTATCTGGATACGGGTGAACCGGGTATGGATAACAGCAATCGTCCGCTTAATCCTGACTTTATTTTGAATCAGGAACGATACAAGGGTGGCAGTGTTTTAATTGCACGTGACAATTTCGGTTGCGGTTCTTCACGCGAGCATGCGCCGTGGGCATTGCTGGATTATGGTTTTCATGTGGTTATTGCACCGAGTTTTGCCGATATCTTTTTTAACAACTGTTTCAAGAATGGTATTTTGCCCATCATATTATCCGCTGATGTGGTTGATGGATTGTTTAATGAAGTAAACAGTAATGCCGGTTATGAACTGAGCGTTGATTTGCCGAACCAGACGATTACCAAACCGGATGGTAAAACAATTTCGTTTGATGTTGATGCGTTCCGCAAGCACTGCTTGGTCAATGGTCTGGATGATATTGGTTTAACATTGCAACACGTTGATGACATCAAGGCTTACGAATCCAAACGCAAAGAATCAGCCCCTTGGCTTTTTGCACCACACTCTTGATAAAACACTTTAACCAACATTAGAAGACAGAGCTAAATGACTAAAAAAATTGCAATTTTACCCGGAGACGGCATAGGTCTCGAGATTGTCGCAGAGGCGGTAAAAGTACTGGATTGCCTGAGTAAAGACTTTGGTTTGAATGTGGAAATGGAAGAAGGGTTAGTGGGCGGTTCTGCCTATGATGCCAAGGGTCATCCATTGCCGGAAGAAACACTGCAACTGACCAAAGATTCTGATGCCATCTTGCTTGGTGCAGTCGGTGGTTACAAATGGGAATCGCTGGATATTGCAGTACGACCGGAAAAAGGTTTGCTGGGTTTGCGTGCTGGCCTTGATTTGTTTGCGAATTTACGCCCTGCGATTTTGTATCCGCAGCTGGCCGATGCCTCGACATTGAAACCAGAGGTAGTCTCCGGTCTGGATATCATGATCGTGCGCGAATTGACGGGTGGTATTTATTTTGGTCAGCCACGTGGTGTCAGGACATTAGATAATGGTGAGCGTCAGGGGTACAACACATTAGTCTACAAAGAATCCGAAGTGGATCGTATTGGTCGTGTTGCGTTTGATATCGCAATGAAGCGTGGCAAGCGTGTGTGTTCGGTGGATAAGGCCAATGTGCTGGAATGTACTGAAATGTGGCGTGAAGTCATGGAAGGTGTTGCAAAAGATTATTCTGATGTTGAGTTGTCACATATGTATGTGGATAACGCGGCCATGCAACTGGTGCGCGCGCCGAAACAGTTTGATGTCATGGTGACCACCAATATGTTCGGCGACATCCTTTCTGATTGTGCGGCGATGTTAACAGGTTCAATTGGCATGCTGCCTTCGGCCTCACTGGATATTAACAGCAAGGGAATGTATGAACCGATTCATGGTTCCGCACCGGACATTGCAGGCCAGGGTGTTGCGAATCCATTGGCTACGATTTTATCAGTTGCAATGATGTTGCGTTATTCGCTGGATGAAGCCGCACAT
>DAOVJZ010000258.1 GCA_030632035.1 Granulosicoccaceae bacterium
ATCCGGTGACATCTGCATGCCTTCATATAATTCCATGGGGCGCGCATACACGCTGGCCGGTAATGCCCAGCGCCGACCCTCGAAATTACTGATAATGAGAAAATACAGATATCCCAGATAGACCAAAGAAATAGCACCCAATATGAGTACAAACCGGGTCTTCCAGCCCATAGTCGTCTTCTTGCTGGATCTGCGTTTTCTGGATTTTTTGCCTGAACGTGCCATATGAAATTAATAACCAACCGATACAATTTATATTATCGCTGATTAATGCCCCGAATTCGATAACCCACGGCGCTGTCAGCTACCTGAATTTGACTATAATTAGCTGAATAGTTCTCAATTCCAATAAAAATGAAAAAACTGCTCGGCTCCAGAATCGTTCCCATCACCATCGGCCTCGTACTACTAGCCGTAATGTTGATAGTTCAAGCCTCTAAATTCCCCCTGCTCCACAAGCTGGAATGGATGGCCTATGACCTGAAACTCAATGCCACCCTCCCCGACAAGGATACTGTCAATCAAAATGTTGTAATTGTAGATATTGATGAAAAAAGTCTGCGCGCCGAAGGACGCTGGCCATGGCCACGTGACAAGATGGCCAAAATGGTCGACCAGCTTTTTAAACAGGGTGCTGTCGTAGTGACCTTTGATGTCATGTTTTCAGAACCGGAAATAAATGCAGCCGATAAAATTATTAGTCGCATTGATCAGTCTAAAGCGGGTAACAAAACACTGGTCACTCATATTGACAAAATAAAGTCCCGCTTTGATAACGATGCAATCCTGTCTAACAGTTTTAAGGATCGTGACGTGGTTCTTGGTTATGTTTTCCATCATCGTGAAAATGAAAATGTCGGGATACTACCTCCTCCATTACAAATAAAATCAACACTTCCCGAAAACCTTGCTGTCCTGAACTCGCAAGGCTATACCGGCAATCTGAAACAATTACAGGATACTGCCTTCAGCGGTGGCTTTTTCACTGTATTCCCCGATGCGGACGGCATTATTCGACGCGCACCACTGATTATGGGTTTTGGAGATAATATTTATCCTTCACTTGCGCTGGAAACAGTTCGTACTTATTACGTCGCAGACACAATAGACATAACGACTGCACGACTTGGTGATATTGATATTATCGAACATATTGGGGTCGGGAATTATAATATTCCAACTGATGCCTATGCACGAATCAACGTTCCCTATGTCGGCGGTCCAAAGTCCTTTCAATATATTTCAGCCACTGATGTTATTAACAATAAAACAAGATCAAGTCTTGAAAACAAGATTGTACTGGTTGGCACCAGTACCGAAGGCATATATGACATGCGTTCAACACCGGTAAACAGTGTCTATCCCGGTGTGGAAATCCAGGCCAGTATTGTTGCCGGTATTCTTGACCAGAATTTTCGCTTTGAACCATCATGGAAAGACGGTGCTGATTTTCTGGTAACACTGGTTGCGGGTCTGGTATCAGTAATCGCTTTACCGTTTATCGGTCCTGTTTTGTTACTTCCTGTCATGCTTGTTATTGGTGGTTTACTTGTTATGTTTAATATCTGGTTGTGGCAAAACGAGGCCATCATTCTTTCAATTGCATCACCATTACTCACAATCCTGCTCATTGGTGTATTTAACATTGCCTATGGTTTTCTGAAAGAGGCCACCGGCCGCCGTCAACTGAAAGGAATCTTTGGGCAATATATCCCGCCCGAACTGGTTGAAAAAATGAGTGGCAGTCTTGCTGATTACAGTTTCGAAGGAGAAAGTCGTGAGATGACGGTATTGTTTGCTGACATCCGTAACTTCACGACCATCTCGGAATCATTATCTGCAACATAATTAAAAAACATGCTTAACCAGTTTTTTACCCCCATGACACGCGTTATTTTTGATAACAAGGGAACCATTGATAAATACGTGGGTGACATGATCATGGCCTTCTGGGGCGCACCTCTGGAAGATAAAAATCATGCGGGAAACGCAATTAAAGCCGCCCTGCAAATGTTGCAGGAAGTTGAACGGCTCAAACCAGAATTTGAAAAAGCCGGGCTGCCTGAAGTGAATATCGGGATTGGCTTGAATACGGGGCTTATGAATGTAGGAGACATGGGGTCAACTTATCGCCGTGCATATACTGTGTTAGGTGATACCGTAAACCTTGCTTCACGACTGGAAGGGCTAACCAAGTTTTATGGAGTCAATCTGGTTGTGGGAGAAGATACAAAAAATGCGGTTGATAGCTACATTTACCGTCAACTGGATTTTGTGCAGGTCAAGGGTAAACATGAAGCAGTCCATGTCTATGAACCGGTTTGTCTGATAGAACAAGCATCACAGGAACTCATTAGTGAAATCGCAACCCATGAAAATGCATTACAGTTATATCTACACCGTAATTGGGATGATGCAGAAAAAGAGTTTACAACATTAAATAAAGAGCATCCTGATAGAGCGCTATATTCACTTTATCTGGATCGAATTGAACGTTTAAA
>DAOVJZ010000062.1 GCA_030632035.1 Granulosicoccaceae bacterium
AATCTTCATACCAAACTCTTTAAGCTGCTGAATGGCAGAAGCCGCATAATCACCAGAAGTAATTAAAATGTTTTCTGTCACCTCAATAATCAGGTTTTTTGGAGGTAACCGATGCGATTCAAGAAACTTTTCTATACAGTTCACCATGTTAACTATACTGAAACACTGTGGCGTGAAATTTACCGAGATAGTTGTATCTGGAAGTCCTGCAGATTCAAGCTCTTGAAAACAGTTACCCACTTGTTCCAGTATCCATTCGGTGACCTGAATAATCAGTCCGGTTTCCTCTAGTGTTTCCATGAAATCGCCAGGTAACATTAATCCGGTTTCAGGGTGGTTCCAGCGTAACAGTGCTTCAACGCCAATCAACCGGCCGCTTTTTAAATCGAGAATAGGTTGATAATGGAGAACAAATTCCTGATTTTTTACAGCATGATGTAATGCTGTTTGCATCCCCAATCGTTTTTTGACTTCTGTGGACATTTCTTTCGAGTAGAATTTGTAACTGCTTCCTCCTTGTTGTTTGGCATCGTACATCGCAATATCAGCATTTCGGATTAATATATCCATCTCTTCACTGTCATTCGGGAAAAGGGTTATCCCTATAGAAGTGCCAATGTAATACTCCTGTTTATGTAAGATGATAGGAGCCGAGAATATTTCCAGTATTTTTTTTGCAACATTGATAGCTTCATCTTTGTGATGCAGTCCTTCCAGAATAATTGTAAATTCATCTCCGCCCAGTCTGGCAACAGTGTCGCCCTCTCTTATGCCAGATCGCAAACGTTGAGCTACTTTCTGTAGCACTTCATCTCCTGAATGATGTCCGAGGCTATCGTTGATATCTTTAAATTTATCAAGATCGAGAAACATTAAAGCGACAAGGGTCTCGCTGTGCTGTGCTTGTTCAACCGCATGTTCCAAACGAGCCTTAAACATGGCTCTATTAGGAAGCCCGGTGAGAGAATCCTGCTCAGCCATGTTTTGTAACTTGGTAACCATTTTGCTACGTTCGCTGATATCTTCCACCAGCCCTGTGTACAGACGTTTACCACCAACAAGTGCAGAACTTATTTTCAATGCAACACGGACAAACTCTCCATTTTTACGTTGAATATTCATTTCCCACACATTACCGATAATGCCGGACTCACCTGTTCTCATGAGCTCGGAAATGTAATCATCATGCTGGAATTGTTCCGGATTTGACGTCAGCATGAATACACTCTTTCCGAGCACCTCTTCATCCTGATATCCAAATAGCTGTTCAGCAGCACGATTAAAGGTTTTAATTGTGCCTGACACGTCAATTGTAATAATGGCTTCTGCTGCATTATCCAGAATATTTTCCAGACTTTGCTGGCGAATATGGACTTGTTCCCTCATGTCCTTGAATGCATCGGCGAGGCTGCTGGTTTCTTCTAGTGAGGTATCGAGTGTAAAAACCGGTTTTTCGCCACGAGCCTCTTCTCTAAAAGCTCGAGCAAATAAAGCAACAGGTTTGATAATTCCACGATTAACAGTCAGGTAACCAGCCACAATAATCAGAAGGCCAGTTAGTGATATTAGCCACAGCCCTGTACTTATCTTGCTTGAAACATGTTTCATATCCATCATGCTGTGCATATTGGATTCATCCAGGATAACGACTATTTTTTGCAGTAGCTTATTCGAATCGGTAATCATTGGAATAATTTGTGTTTGAAACAACTTTGTTTTTGCTTGCCCATATTGGCGGCCGGAAACACCTGAAATTTCTTTTGTGTCAACTTGCAGAGGGATAAGTTGTTTTAGTATTGAGCTGATATGGTTACTGTTGTGTTTGGCTTCTTCAAGGAGGTGTTTTATATCAGGGGTATTATCTGGCCATTGTGCAGAAAGGATTCTGGAAATTTCTTTGTCGTATAATTCGAATTTATTATTCAGCGTTTTGCGTTGGACTTTTTCAGGGAGTAAAACAAATTGCCATATTGCTGATTCCAGTTCATGAAGTCGGATTGATAACTCCTGAATATCACTATCTGTGATAGCATGTATGGCCATTTTTTGTTCGTGTATCTGGCCTTGTTTTTCTACATAGATTTGCCCAATTATTGCCACGCATAAAAACAATATCCCAAGGAATATCGAGACGTATATATAACGACCTAATAAACTATTAATTCCTGGTATCCTGATTTTTTTCATATCTATTTATATTGTTAATGCATATGTGAAATCGCATTACGGCTGTTAATGTGAACAGCAGAACAGCCTTATATATATCGGTAGTACTTGCCAGAGTCTTAGTCAAAAATACTGAAAACAAGAGGGGGTATTGAGTGCGCGAATAGAAATAAAAAAATAACTTATTGTTATTTAAGGGCTAATTGAAGCAAGTAGAAGAAGGGGGCTTAATGTTGTCTAGCTATTGTTCAATTCTGCTGCTTGCAGGGTGTTTTGCAATAGAGTGGCCACGGTCATTGGCCCAACACCGCCCGGAACGGGCGTAATCCAGCCAGCGCGTTGACTGGCGCTTTCAAATTCAATATCACCAACGAGTTTTCCATTATCGAGTCGATTGATACCGACATCGATCACAATTGCACCTTCCTTGATCCATTCTCCTTTAACGATACCCGGTTTGCCAACCGCAACAACAACCAGATCAGCCCGAGATACTTTGTCGGCAAGATCCTTTGTGAAACGATGACATACGGTTGTGGTGCAGCCAGCGAGTAATAATTCCAGTGACATCGGGCGACCAACGATGTTGGATGCCCCCACAATCACTGCATCCATACCGCGAATTTTCTGACCAGTAGATTCCAGTAATGTCATGACACCACGTGGTGTGCATGGGCGCAGACGTGGCATACGTAATGCGAGATTGCCGACATTGAAGGGATGAAAACCATCCACGTCTTTATCAGGATGAATAGTTTCAATGACTTTATTACTGTCAATATGCTTGGGTAATGGAAGTTGCACCAGAATGCCATCAATGGTGTCGTCGTTGTTAAGTTTTTCAATCAAGGAAAGCAGTTTTTCCTGAGAGGTATCATCAGGCAGATCATGGGAAATAGAGTGGAAACCGGCTTCTTCACAGGCCTTGCGCTTGTTGCGTACATAGACTTCAGAGGCCGGATTTTGACCAACCAGAATAACAGCTAGCCCAGGTGCACGCTGGCCTGCAGCGCACCGTTTATCGACACGCTTTTTTATTCTGGCTCGGAGCTCAGCAGCTACGGCCTTGCCATCTATGATTTGAGCGGTCATAAGTTTTTGAAATACTCGAGTAAAAACAGTTGAATATGATATGATCTCACGACAGGCAATTTTAGCCAAGGCAATTATGCAATTGACGTCTTGGCTGGCGGCAAGTATCATCGCCGCCCTTTAGGAAACAGCTAAATCGGGGTATAGCGCAGCCTGGTAGCGCGCCTGCTTTGGGAGCAGGATGTCGGGAGTTCGAATCTCTCTACCCCGACCATTTTAAGAAGTTCGGCAGTTTCGATGAACCTGTGTTGTATAGCCGGTAGTGTTTATTTTGCGCCCGTAGCTCATTTGGATAGAGCATCGGCCTTCTAAGCCGAGGGTAGCAGGTTCGAATCCTGCCGGGCGTGCCATATTCATTAATGCATCCTGTTTTTATAGGATGTATTAATGAATTATTTTAAGTTTTATGGTGATCGTAGCTCAGTTGGTAGAGCTCAGGATTGTGATTCCTGCGGTCGTGGGTTCGATCCCCATCGGTCACCCCATACGTTTACAGTCATCACAGGGCTGTAATCGGGTCGTTAGCTCAGTTGGTAGAGCAGCGGACTCTTAATCCGCGGGTCGTAGGTTCGATCCCTACACGACCCACCATATTCAAGCCCGGCTCTGCCGGGCTTTTGTTTTCCTGAAGCAAATTTTACGGTTTTTTAGTGCCTTATTGGCACTTTTGTCATGTATAATCCCCGAACTACGCGAGAGTGGCGGAATTGGTAGACGCGCTGGTTTTAGGTACCAGTAGGGTAACCTGTGGGAGTTCGAGTCTCCCCTTTCGCACCATATATTCAAAATTGATAGAGGATTTAGAAAATGCAGGTTTCAGTGGAAGTATCAGAAGGACTTAAACGACGGATCAAGGTAGAGGTTCCAGCCGATCGTGTTGATAGTGAAATCAAAAGCCGCCTGAAGAATCTATCGCATAAGGTAAAAGTATCCGGATTCCGTCAGGGCAAGGTACCCATGAAAGTGGTTGAAAGCCAGTATGGTCAGCAAGTACGCATGGAAGTGGTTGGCGAGTTGATGCAATCCACCCTTTATGAAGCACTTGCACAGGAAGATCTAAAGCCAGCTGGTGCGCCGCAAGTTGAGCCCTTATCAATGGAGCCGGGCGAAGCGCTCGCATATGCTGCTGATTTTGAAGTCATGCCAGAAATCACATTGGCTTCAATGGAGGACGTGACTATCGAGAAACCAATGTGTGAAATTGGTGACGGTGATATCAACGATATGCTCGAAACCCTTAGGAAACAACGTGCAACATGGAAAGAAGTCGAAAGAGCTGCGAAAGATGGCGATCAGGTTGTGATTGATTTTGATGGCAAGATTGATGATGAGCGTTTTGAAGGCGGTAAAGCAGCAGATACACCACTGGTGCTGGGTTCAAATACATTTATCCCTGGTTTTGAAAAGCAGCTTGAAGGTAAAAATGCTGATGATGATGTGAAAGTCAAAGTGACTTTCCCCGAGGATTACCATGGCAAGGATGTTGCGGGTAAAGAAGCTGTTTTTGATGTAAAGGTCAAGAAGGTTCTGGAATCAGAGCTACCAGAAATTAATGAAGAAATCGTTAAGAGCTTTGGTGTTCAATCTGGAAATATGGATGAATTCCGTACTGAGCTGGAAAAGAACATGCAACGTGAGTTGAGCCAGAAAATTAAAGAAAATATAAAGACTCAAATTACCGAATCACTGATAGAAAAAAACAAGATCGATATTCCTGCATCACTGACTGATTCAGAGGCAGAAAGAATGCTGCAACAGATGCAGGGACAGACAGGTACAAAAACTGATTTAGCCAGTCTGCCAGACTCAATGCGTGAATCATTGAATGAACAGGCCAACCGCCGTGTATCATTAGGACTGATGTTTGCTGAAATTGCCAAGGTAAATAACCTCACAGTTTCTCCCGACAAGGTACGTGCATATATCGAGGAAATAGCGCAAAGTTATGATGATTCGCAGGAAGTGATAAATCACTATTATTCAGATCGGAATAATTTATCCAGCATCGAGTCTATTGTCCTTGAAGACGCAGTAGTTGACTGGATCCTGGGACAGACTAAAGTGGAAGAAGTGAAAAAATCGTTTGCAGATCTAGTAAATGCAGGAAAAAATTAAAATTTTGACTAAAGTTAAGTGAAAGGATTATGTCTATGACCGAAATGAACAATAATAATAAGGCAACAGAGACAACCGCATTAAACCTCGTTCCCATGGTGGTGGAGCAAACTGCGCGTGGCGAGCGTTCCTATGATATTTATTCTCGCCTGCTTAAAGAGCGAGTGATTTTCCTGATTGGACCAGTCGAAGACAATATGGCCAATCTGGTTGTTGCGCAATTACTGTTTCTTGAGTCAGAAAATCCGGATAAAGACATTCATTTGTACATAAATTCACCAGGTGGTTCAGTCACTGCCGGTTTGTCTATTTATGACACCATGCAATTCATCAAGCCTGATGTAAGCACCATGTGTATTGGCCAAGCGGCCAGCATGGGCGCATTGCTACTGGCAGGTGGAGCCAAGGACAAGCGTTATTGTCTGCCACATTCCAGAGTCATGATTCATCAGCCACTGGGTGGATATCAGGGGCAAGCCACTGATATTGAGATTCATACCAAGGAAATCATAAAGATACGTGAACAATTGAACCAGATTCTGGTTGATCATACTGGGCAAGATATGAAAAAGATCCAGGAAGATACTGACCGGGACTTCTTCCTGAGTGGCGAAGATGCGGTAGAATATGGCCTGATCGACTCAGTACTTGATCCGCGTGCCAAGGCTGGCGATAAGGAAGATTGACTGTTTCCCTAAGGAATCTATGGGTATTCTGAAGGATTTGTAACAAAAATTTATACGGTTTTGAGGATATTATGGTGGTTATCCTTAAAGTAAATGCCCGAAAATGACGACACCAGACATAAGGTGACCCATGAGCGACGATAAAACAACTAGCGATGATAATGATAAACTCTTGTACTGCTCGTTTTGCGGTAAGAGCCAACACGAAGTTCGTAAACTGATTGCGGGTCCGTCTGTTTTTGTCTGCGATGAATGCGTTGAGCTTTGCAACGATATTATCCGCGAAGAAGTTAACGACAAGTCTTCCGGTACTGGCGAAAGTAAATTACCTACGCCTCATGAAATCAACGACATCCTTGAAGAATATGTTATTGGTCAGGCTCGCGCCAAGAGGGTCTTGTCTGTTGCTGTATACAACCATTACAAGCGACTTGATAACCCATCCAAGAAAGACGAAGTTGAATTATCAAAAAGTAATATTCTTTTAGTTGGCCCTACCGGTTGCGGTAAAACACTGCTGGCTGAAACCTTGGCACGTTTATTGAATGTGCCATTTACGATTGCTGATGCCACCACGCTGACCGAAGCAGGTTATGTGGGCGAAGATGTTGAAAACATTATTCAGAAGCTTTTGCAAAAATGTGACTATGATGTAGAAAAGGCACAAACAGGTATCGTATATATTGATGAAATCGACAAGATTTCACGTAAGTCTGATAACCCATCTATTACACGCGATGTCTCTGGCGAAGGTGTGCAACAGGCATTATTGAAGTTGATAGAAGGTACGGTTGCTTCTGTACCACCTCAAGGCGGGCGCAAACATCCTCAACAGGAATTCCTGCAAGTAAACACAGCAAACATTCTGTTTATTTGTGGTGGTGCTTTTGCCGGACTCGACAAGATTATTCGTGATCGTTCAGAGAAGGGTGGTATTGGATTCTCTGCTGAAGTGAAGAGCAAGGATGATAGCCGCAGTGTTGGTGAAGTCTTGAATGAGCTGGAACCTGAAGATCTTATCAAGTTTGGACTTATCCCCGAGTTTGTTGGGCGTTTGCCAGTACTTGCGACATTGACCGAGCTTGATGAAGATGCATTGATAAAAATTCTTACCGAGCCTAAGAATGCAATAACCAAACAGTATTCAAAACTGTTTGAAATGGAAGATTGCGAAGTAGAATTCAGGGAGGATGCCTTGAAAGCTGTTTCACGCAAGGCCATGGAGCGCAAAACTGGCGCACGTGGATTGCGCTCGATCCTGGAGCAAGTATTGCTCGATACGATGTATGACCTCCCGTCCATGGATGAGGTTACAAAAGTTGTCGTTGATGCCGATGTTATAGATGGTAAGTCAAAACCCTTGTTGATGTTTGAGGGCGGAGAAGCCAAACGTACCGCCTCTGAATAATTAAACACACACCTTGAAGGGCTAAAAAGGCTTCAGGGTTTGACAGAACGGTTGATATAACAAGAAACGACCCCATTTCTCAGGGTAGGAAGGGGTACGGAGCGGCGACTTTAAACACGTCATCTAAATTTCCGTACTTACTCCTGAAATATCCCTGAATGGGCATAATTATTATATACAGAGCAGTTGAAGCAAGACTGCCCCAGGAGCTAGAGCATGTCTTCAGATTCAGAAGTGGTTAAAAACGGATTACAGGTATTACCTGTCCTGCCATTGCGCGATGTTGTTGTCTATCCGCATATGGTCATTCCATTGTTTGTTGGTCGTGAGCGTTCAATTGAGGCGCTGGAAGCGGCAATGGAAGAAAATGACAAGCAGATCCTTCTGGTTTCCCAAAAAAGCGCAAACGTAGATGATCCGCAACCGGATGATATCCATCGCGTTGGTACGCTTTCCAATATTCTTCAGTTACTGAAACTGCCAGACGGTACCGTCAAGGTATTGGTTGAAGGCAGTACGCGTGCAAAAATCATTCATTTCCTGAATGCAGAAGATGATTTTTATAAAGCGCAGATTGAAACACTGGAATCAGAAACAATTGACGAACGTGAAGCAGAAGTCTTGATGCGTTCTGTGATCTCGCAGTTCGAACAATACGTCAAAATGAACAAAAAGGTTCCGCCCGAGATTCTTACATCATTGACAGGCATTGATGAGCCAGGTCGTCTGGCAGATACCATTGCCGCACATATGTCTCTCAAAATTGAAGAGAAACAAAAAGTGCTCGATATTGAAAATATTCAAGCTCGCCTCGAA
>DAOVJZ010000008.1 GCA_030632035.1 Granulosicoccaceae bacterium
CTTGATAGGGCTATACCAATAGAACCGATTGAACCGGCCGCAGGCAAACTGACATTCATGCGATCTGATACGACTGATGCGCCAGCGCCGCTACCCTTGATGGCATCAGCAGACACAATATCATCAGATATACCAATAGCCAGATTATCCCCTCGTACAGTTGATCCATGTGAGATGCCAAATTTTGCCCCTAAATTCCTGCCAAATTTGTCATCAGCAATCACAATACGTGACTCAATGAGTACCTGTTTAACGGGGATATCCAGTTTGGCAATTACTTTGCGAATCTCGGATAATTTTTCTGTGGTGTCTTGTATCAGTAGTGTATTGGTGCGGGTATCTACAGAGACGTTACCACGAGAGGTCATCAGGCTGTTTTCTTTGGCCTTTAGTAACGAAGCTATATCGTTTGCCGCTGCATAGTTAATTTGCATAAATTCGGATTTAAGTGGCGCTAGTTCAGATACCTGTTTTTGTGCTTCAAGTTCCACCTTTTCACGCGCTGCAATTTCTTCAGCCGGTGCGACCAGCATGACATTGCCTTTCTGACGCATGGCAAGGCCTTTGGTCTTCAGGATAATATCCAGCGCCTGATCCCAGGGTACATTTTTCAAACGCAGGGTCAGGTTACCGGTAACGGTATCACTGGTCACCATGTTGAGTTGGGTAAAATCAGCAATGAGCTGGAGTACGGCACGAACTTCAATATCCTGAAAGTTGAGGGATAAGCGCTCACCCGTATAACCAAATTTTTCTCTCTTGAGTGCTTCTTCTTCCTCTTTGCTCATTGGTTTTACATCAATCGTAAACATATTGCTGGACTGATAGGCTAGATGATCATAATTACCTGATGCAGCGACGACCATACGAATGTTATTGCCTTGTGCATAGGTATCAACAGTCTTGACCGGCGTTGCAAAATCAACCACATCCAGGCGGCGTTCCAGATTTGCTGGTAAGTTAGCATTAAAGAAATCAACAATGATTTGACCGCCTTCTTCACGTAAATCAATTTTGGTAGTTGGGTCAGAAAGAGTGACAATAATTCTGCCTTCACCACGATCACCACGGCGGAAGTCAATATTATTAATACCTTTGCCTTGAGTACTGGACTTTTTCTTTGCAAAAGGTAATTTGCTTGTACTGGCAGCCGTCATTGTAGATACATCTGCACTACTGCCCAATGTGATAATAATATCGTTACCATTAATGACAGTTTCATAATCAACTAACTGGGCGAGATTCAGAATAACGCGTGTGCGACCTTTAGCTTCAATCGCACGAATACTTTGTGCAATCCCGACTCCAATGGCCTGTGACTTTGGAACATTACTGTTTGTTTCTGCCAGATCAAGCGCAATACGGGCAGGATTATTAATAGTAAAGCTTAATGGTTTCTTCGCAGGCTGTGACATGGACAGTTTGACTTGCACTCTATCACCGGGGAGAGAGGTGTAAGTAATTTCTTCCAGACTGTTTGCTTGTGCATTAGCTGTTCCGGTAATAACCGAGATTGCCAACCCGGTTATGAACATATATTGCAACAAGAAGGCAAAGATGCCTTTTGTATTATTTGTTTTTTTCATTTTAATATCCATCATGATGTTACCCTCTTGTACATCACTCACTTAACGCCAGTGAAGCTTCACGTTCAATCCATCCGCCCAACCCATCAGGAGCGATTTCTAAAAGTTTAATTTCTTCTTCACTAACCAGAGTGATCTTGCCGTGGTTTTGTCCTGCATAATTTCCGGTTTTAATTCTGTGTATGGTGCCATCACTTGCCTTTACGATAGCCCACATTGCCTTTTTTTGTTCAAGACTGCCCACCATACGTAATGTGTCGAGCGGGAATTCTTCCAATGCTTCTTTCCGGCGGTTTGAATCAGGATGCAGTCCTTTTGCATTACCATTTGCTGCTGCCTTGGCCAGGGCTTCCGGTTGTGCCGCTAATGATTCTTTAAAAGGGTCCCTTCTATTAGTCGCTTCGTAAAAAAATGTTTCGTGAGGCTTTAATTCAGGCAGTGGTTTGATGCGTGCCTTTTTCCTGGATTTAACATCTTTAACATAGTCACGTAAATCGCCAAGATTATCACCAGCACAACCAGCTAATGTCACTGCTAATGCAGCAACTATAAGTAATTGGATTATCCGTAATGATTTATTAGTAGTTATACTCATTAGTGACTACCTTTTTTCCTTTTGCCTTTCTTCTTTTTCTTACGAGGTGTTTGTTCGCTTTCATCAATGTAGCGATATGTCTTGGCCAGCGCGTTCATGGTAAATGTTTCACCAGTCGGTGTGATTGAAATATTATGTAATGTAACAATACGTGGCAGAGCGGCAATACCGCTGACAAAATTTCCGAAGCGATGGTAATTGCCTGTTACACGAATACTAATAGGGAGTTCTGCATAGAATTCGGCTGGTTTTTCTGTACTTGGTTGAAATAGTTCAAATTCAAGACCACTGGCCAGTCCTGTTTGTGAAATATCAACTAACAACCCTGCAACTTCTGTTTTACTGGGGAGTTGACGCAACATGGTGCCAAAGGTGCTTTTCATTTCAACCATTTGTTGTTTGTAGGCATCCAGATTGACGGCTTTGGCCTGTTTGATTTCAAATGTTGTCTTTAGTTCACGTTCTTTCTTTTCTGCATTTTCCAACGTAACCAGTTGGTGCTGAGTATCAAACCAATAACCGGCACCCAGGACAGCAATGCATACGAGGACCGAAGCGATGGCTTTAAGCACCATTGGCCAGTCCCCAACATTCTGGAAATCGAGGTCAAGGTTATTTAATTCTGATAAATCCACTTTTACTTATCCCTTTTTCTTTATGTCTTTTTTTTTCTTATCAAGTTGTTTAACAACCAGAGTAAAATTACTCGAGCGTAAACGGCCTTTTTTATTTGTTTCAATGACATCTAGTTTCGGATTAGCCAGCCAGTCTGATTTATCGATACTGCGCATAAAGGCAGAGACACGGGCATTGGATTGAGCCACACCTTTTAGAGTGATGACATTATTTTTCTGCGTAATATTGGTTAGGTAAATACCTTCAGGAAGTGTGTTAACGATCTCGTCAAACATATGCACAATAACGGGGCGGCTGCTCTGAAGTTTTTGAATTACGTTCATCCTTGCCAATAAGCTAGCCTTTTCTTTTTCAAGTTGTTTGATTTCCTTGATTTGTTTTTCAACAATTGCAATCTCACCTTGAATATAGCTGTTACGATTATTTTGTTCATCAATCAGACCACTTATATGGAGATGAACATACAAGACAATAGCACTCATCAAAATAGCACTACCTGCCAGAATAGAGTAAAACTGACGCTCACGTTCCTTACGATGTGTTTCACGCCATGGTAATAAGTTAATGCGAACCATTAGTCGAAACCCCTTAACGCCAGTCCACAGGCAATCATCAATGCCGGTGCATCATTATTCAGAGACTGAGCCTTGATCCGTGATGCCAGTGACATATTGGCAAAGGGATTGGCGATAGTAGCCGAAGTACCGATTTTTTCCTGAATCATTTCATCTATGCCAGTAATGGATGCGCTACCACCAGCCAGTACAATATGATCAACAGCATTGTATTGACTGGATGAGAAAAAGAATTGCAGTGAACGACTTACCTGTTGCGCCATGGCTTCTTTAAAGGGTTCCAGTACTTCCGGTACATAGTTGTCTGGTAGACCACCCTGACGTTTGGCCATACCCGCTTCTTCATAGGAAAGGCCATAACGACGTTGAATTTCTTCTGTTAATTGTTTGCCGCCAAATACCTGTTCACGTGTATATATAGTCTTCAGGTCATACAGCACATTCAATGTTGTCATAGTGGCACCGACATCCACCACAGCAATGGTTTTATTAGCTCCACTATCGGGCATTTGTTGTGCGATCAGTGAGAAAGCAGCTTCCATAGCATAGGCTTCTACATCCACCACTTTGGCTGTTAGACCCGCTAATTCACAAGCATCTACGCGTACATCAACATTCTCACTACGGGAAGCGGCCAGGAGGACATCCACCTGTTCGGGATTAGCTTCTGAAGGGCCGATGACCTGAAAATCCATATTCACTTCTTCCAGCGGATAAGGGATATATTGGTCTGCTTCCAGTTGAATCTGGGTTTCCATATCATTATCAGACAAAGAGGCCTGCAGAGGGATAATTTTGGTGATCACAGCAGAGCCGGCTACAGCAACAGCAGTATTTTTTACACGTGAACTGGAGCGATGGACGGCTCTTTTTATGGCTTCACCGACTGCTTCGACATCACTGATGGTCTTTTCAACCACGGAATTAGGGGGTAAAGGCTCAACTGCATAACTTTCTACCCGGTAGCGCGATCCGTGTTCAGATAATTCGAGTAATTTGACCGCAGTCGAACTGATATCCAGCCCGATGATCGGCTGCTTAGCAGATGATGTAAAGACTTGCGCCAGTTGTCCTAATTGTGGAATTTGCACCGTTATTGCTTCCTTAGCTTTTCTTTTAAAATCAATTAGTTACAGGGCTATCATTTATTAAAGCATTAAATACCAATCATAACTATAGTAATCAAATACAAAATTTCAAACACTGTACAACAAAAGTATGGCATGATTTATACTGTAGTCGACACGAAACAAAGATTGTTTAACTGTTTCTTGAACTGGTTCTCACTCATTTTTTTCTGATAAATGAAACTGTTACTTAATTCACTGCGCTTGGCAGCAAGAGCCTTGTTTGCCGCTTTTACCCTCGGCCTGTTGCTGACAAGCATTGCCTATCTGTATTTGGCACCAGGACTCCCTACGATTGAAAGTATTAAGGATATGCGCCTGCAGGTTCCTCTGCGTGTTTACGCCAAAGATGGAGATTTGATAGCAGAATTTGGCGAAAAAAGGCGTATTCCGCTGGCTATCAAAGATGTGCCCGAAAGAATGATACAAGCAGTGCTTGCTGCAGAAGATGATCGTTTTTTTGAACATCCAGGTGTTGATTATCAGGGGTTGCTAAGGGCAGTTGTTCATCTGGTCAAGACGGGTGACAAGGGGCAAGGCGGTAGCACCATTACCATGCAAGTCGCTCGCAACTTTTTCCTGAGCAGCGAAAAAACTTATTTGCGGAAACTCAATGAAATCTTTCTGGCACTCAAGATAGAACGTGAATTAACCAAGGAAGACATTCTTGGCCTTTACCTCAATAAAATATATCTTGGTAATCGTGCCTATGGTGTTGCAGCAGCAGCACGTATTTATTATGGCAAGCCGATTAATGAACTCAGTACGGCCGAACTTGCCATGATTGCTGGCTTGCCCAAAGCACCTTCGCGTTATAACCCAATTGTTAATTCCCGGCGCGCCATGATTCGGCGTGGTTATGTGTTGGGTCGCATGCATTATCTTGAGTTTATTGGTGATGAAGAATACAAACTGGCGATTGAAGAGCCGGATAGTTCGTCATTACATCGATTAACAACACAAGTAGATGCACCTTACGTCGCAGAAATGGTGCGTTCTTACATGGTTGAACGTTATAGCAATGAAGCCTATACCGCTGGATATAAAGTCTATACAACTATCGATACACGCTTGCAGTCTGCTGCTAACAAAGCTTTGCGCAAAGCATTAATGAATTATGACATGCGTCATGGTTATCGTGGACGCGTGGGTCATATTAATCTGGATGAAGTAATAGAACAGGAAAATTGGGAAAAAACACTAAGGGATTATCCTGTCGTGGGTCATTTGTTCCCGGCTCTGGTGCTTGAGGTAAAAGATAATTCAGCCATTGTGCATATTGCAGAGACCGGCAGTATTGAAATTCCGTGGGAAGGACTCTCATGGGCGAAGCGTTTTATAAAGACAAATATACAAGGCAGTAAGCCTGAGCAGGCGAGTTCAGTTCTAGAACGCGGCGATATTATCCGTGTGCAATTGTTTAAAGAGAGCCAGTGGCGTTTGGCACAAATACCAGATGTTTCTGGTGCATTAGTCTCAATTAGTTCAGATACAGGTGCAATCCAGGCCTTGCTTGGAGGGTTTGATTTTTATCACAGCAAATTTAATCGTGCGATCCAGGCCGAGCGTCAACCCGGTTCCAATTTCAAGCCATTTATTTATTCTGCAGCATTGGAAAAAGGCTTTACTGCAGCCAGTTTAATTAATGATGCGCCTGTTGTATTTGATGATCCCGGCCTTGAAAGTGCATGGCGTCCTGAAAATTACAGTGGTAAATTTTTTGGCCCAACCCGTTTACGTTTGGCTTTGACCAAGTCACGCAATCTGGTTTCAATTCGCTTATTGCGCACCATTGGTATTTCATATGCAATTAACCATGCCAGGAAATTTGGTTTTGATACAGAAAAACTACCGCGTGATTTATCACTGGCATTGGGAAGTGGCGCAGTAACGCCGATTTCAATTGCCCGTGGTTATGCAGTATTTGCCAATGGCGGTTATCTGGTAGACCCCCACTTTATTACGCACATCGAAGACATGGAGGGCAATGTTATCTTTATTAATAACCTCCCACAGGTTTGTCCTGAGTGTGAGGAAAAGAAAGATAATGAAGAAAGTGAACAGGATATAATGACTGTTGCAGAAACAATTGAAATAAAAATAGAAGAAGATAATAAAGAAAATGCAGAGGAAATAATAACACCAGAAATTATTTCAGCACCACAAGTTGTTAACTCTCAAAATGTTTATATCATGACCAGCATTATGCGTGATGTTGTTCGGTATGGAACGGGACGTAAGGCCTTGAAGTTAGGGCGCAAGGATCTGGCGGGGAAAACAGGGACAACCAATGATCAACGAGATGCCTGGTTCTCTGGTTTTAATCGTGATGTTGTAACAACAGTGTGGGTTGGTTTTGACAAGCCGCAACCATTGGGAACTTATGAAACCGGTGCCAAGGCAGCACTACCCATGTGGGTTGATTATATGCGCGAGGCTTTAAAAGGGATTCCTGAAAAACCACTGGAAAGACCAGAAGGTCTGGTGAGTGTCAGGATCGATCCTGAGACTGGTTTATTGGCTGGTGCCGGGTCTACTAAGGCCATCTTTGAAACTTTCCGTACCGAGTATGTTCCAAAGAAAAAAACAACACCCGGATATAAACCACTGAATGGAAGTCAGGATACACTTGATGAACCACCTCCGGAAAAAGAACAATTGTTCTAGATTTCAGGTGGTAAATTAACTGGATTATTGGCCCATCCTGTTCTAAAAGGTAATAGTATGACTGTTCGGCAGGCGGCAAAGGACAAGCAGATGCGTCAGCGCATTGCCATGGAGGCAGCACGGATTATCGTAGAAGGCGGTATCCGTGATTTTTATGCTGCAAAACGTAAGGCTGCATCAAAACTGGGTGCGCCCAATACCCGTAATATGCCCAAGAATACTGAAATTGAAGAGGCATTGATTGAACATCAGCGTTTATTCAAATCTGAATCACATCCATATAACCTGAAACAGTTACTGGATGCTTCACTAGAGGCAATGCAATTCTTTTCTAATTTCCGGCCACGCCTTGTTGGTGCAATTCTGAATGGTACAGCCGACGAACACAGTTGTGTTGAGTTGCATTTGTTTGCCAATACCCCGGAGGAAGTTGCGATTTTTTTGATGGACAATCATATTCCGTACGAACAAATAGAAAAACGTTTGCGGATTGGTCAGGAGAAATATGAGTCTTGGCCGGGTTTTCGTTTTATGGCCGGTGAAAACACAATCGAGCTGCTTGTATTTACAGAAGAAAAATCAAGACAGTCACCACTTGATCAGATAAGTGGCAAGCCAATGCAAAGAGCCAGCGTTGAAGAAGTAGAAAATCTTATGCAGAAAGAAAATGCGAGCCTTAATTAATAAAGAATAATTTGAACCGCCAAGATATTTTACAAATATAATTCTTGGCGCACCCAATATACGGGGACTTGTGCCCTTTGGGTATAAATCTTGGCGGTTTAAAATGTATTAGGTTTTCCTTGCCACACCTGAATCTATCGCTGCTTGTGCAATAGCTAATGGTATTGTGTCAATCAAGCGTGGATCCAATGGTTTTGGAATAATGTAATCCTTGCCAAACTCAAGTTGTTTCAGGTTGTAGGCCTTTAACACTTCTTCCGGCACGGGTTCTTTTGCCAGATCTTTTAATGCATGTGTTGCTGCCACTTTCATGGCTTCATTAATACATGTAGCACGTACATCAAGTGCACCGCGAAAGATAAACGGAAACCCTAAAACATTATTTACCTGATTGGGGTAATCGCTACGACCAGTACCCATAATAAGATCATCCCGGGTTTTATGTGCAAGTGCCGGCGCAATTTCAGGATCGGGATTGGACAACGCAAACACAACTGGTTTTGACGCCATTGTTTTTATCATATTTTCACTGACCAGATTGGGTCCTGAGACACCAATAAATACATCCGCATCCTGCATGGCATCTTCCAGCGTGCGTTGGGAAGTTTTGATTGCAAATTCTTTTTTATATTCATTCAAGTCATCGCGTTCAGAATGAATGACTCCCTTGCGATCAATCAGGAATAAATTATTTTTGTTGGCACCAAGAGAAACAAGCATACGCATGGAGGCAATACCGGCCGCACCAGCACCAAGACAAACAATTTTGACATCACCTATTTTTTTCCCCTGTAGTTCAAGCGCATTTAACAAACCAGCGGAAATAATAATGGCAGTGCCGTGCTGGTCATCATGAAAAACAGGGATATCCAGTTTTTCAATTAGTGTCTTTTCAATGTCAAAACATTTGGGTGCAGCAATATCTTCCAGGTTAATACCACCAAAGCCCGGGGCAATGAGCCGCGTAGTTTCAATAATGACTTCCGGTTCCTGACTATCTATTTCAATATCAAATACATCAATATTGGCAAATTTTTTAAATAAAACGCCTTTGCCTTCCATAACCGGTTTTCCTGCCAGCGCACCGATATTACCCAATCCAAGTACGGCGCTGCCATCTGTGACAACGGCAACCAGATTACCTTTCGAAGTGTAACGGAATGCATCATCAGGATTATCAGCGATACGGCGCACAGGTTCTGCCACACCCGGTGTATAGGCCAGACTCAGATCACGTTGTGTATTACAGGGCTTACTGATACTGGTTTCCATTTTTCCCGGTTTTGGGAGTTCATGGTAATCAAGTGCGGCTTTCTTTAAATCATCAGACATGGTTATTTCACAATTTTAATCAGGGTACCCGATTCAGGTTCGCCAGAGGGGTAATGGCTGTTCATTAATCGTAGCTGATCTTCAGGATAATTGGCGAGTTTGGATGTGCTTGCCAGTTTTTTAAATGTTGTTCCTGATGTGGCTTTTATCAGCTTGAGCCTGAGTGCACTTGCCAATGATAGTTCGCTCTTTTTCAATTTATGAAAACTACGCGTACTTTTCATAATGACATTGTCATATTTGCGTGGCGAGCCAGATTCTTTGGCAACACCCCTGAAAATCCAGGCACTGTTTTTAAAATAGATCACACTAATACGCATACTCCGGTTACCAAATGGTGTTTTTGTTGTTGTCCATGCGGTATAACCTTTATTGCCGCTGACCCATATTTTTTTGCCTTCACGCAAATCAGTCATACCTAGCCGTTCAATAATAAATTCGCGTGGAGTAATACGTTTATTCAGATCCTGCATAGTAATATGCAGTAAACCATCATTGGTATCAGTCTGAGCAACAATGGCATCAGGTTGATTTTTTATTTTCCAACCCTTTGGCAAGCTGATCGCAAAACCAAGATCCTTGTGATAAAAGTTATTACCCTTGACGATACCTTGTTTCTCGCTATCCCCAAATACCATATTGTTTGTTTTTTTTAGGAAGATAGTACGGTTAATGATTTTTGATTTAGCTTTTATTTTTTTTGCCGCATCAATGACTTCTTTCAGGCGGGTGTCATTGTCCGGATGAGTAGAAAACACACCATGATAAATGCGTGGTTCGCGGTCTTCCTTTTTAGCCAGTTTCTTTTCAAATTCTTCCTGATTTTTTAAAACCCGGATGACTTTGAACATGGCTTGTGGATCATAACCACTACGTGCCAGATATTCTGCGCCCAGTCGGTCTGATTCCAGTTCATGTTCCCGTCCATATCCGCGAACGATAACTGTACCCAGTGTACCAAATACATCACCAGCGCCCTGAACACCTGTCGCCGTAGCCAGAATGGTGCCGATAATATCAGTTGCTGTTGCTGCACTGTGTTGCCGAACAGCATGCCGCGCTGTTACATGCCCTGTCTCATGACCCAGTACAGCAGCGAGTTCAGCCTCTGAATTGAGATAAGCCATCAGACCACGGGTGATGTAGATATAACCGCCAGGTAGAGCGAATGCATTTACTTCTGGACTATCCAGTAGAGTAAAGCGGTAGATCAAATTGCTACGATGACTTTTTTGTGCGACCTTGCCCCCTATTTTTTGCACATAGGCCTGCAGGGCTTTGTCTTCGTATACATCATACTGTTTAAGAATCAGAGCATGGTTTTGACGCCCCAGTGCAATTTCCTGTTCTTCAGTCATCATGACAAAATCACTTTCACCGGTTGCAGGGTTAACTGCACAGCCGGACATGATATGAAGCAATACCAATACAGTTGTTAGCAATAATTTTGAAATAATGGTTTTCATATTTATTTATTTTAATACAATTATACTGGCCGGGTGCCGCACATGCATAAACAGTTCCTTACGCTTTTTATTGTAATGTAACCAGCCCCGTGCCTGCACCTTTTTACCAACAATATTTTCCAGCATATTTTTATCGAAATAAAGCAAGTTGTCCCTGCTGATTCGTAGCGCTGTTTTTCCTGACAGATTTAGCCAAATAGCCTTTTTACTACGGCCTATATGAACAACTTTGCCTTCAATAAACCGGAAGCCGGTGTCATCAGCTCCAAGCAATTCTGTATTTTTATACTGGTAATCAGGAATCGACCACATTCCTTTCCGTTGTTGGCGGGCAGTCGCTTCCGCTTGTTGATAACAATCTGCTTTTTCCACATTAGGGGGGACAACAATATGGGCGGCCAGACCTTTATTGAGCAGGGATTGTTGAATGTTGGTTCCGTTAGGAAGATAGGCGTGTGCAAGCAGGCGTTTGTATCTGTCGCGCCTGTCTCCATCAAAACGTAACCCGACTTTATATTTGCTTGATGCCAAAAGTGTGATCAATGCCTGTTTGGCCTCATTGGCCAGAGGTTGAGCTGGTTTACCCTTTTTACCAGTTTCAGGTGTATTGATTCCAATGAGACGTACTTTTTCACCAGCATCGGTTTTAAAAGTATCGCCATCATAAACCTTGGCAACATGGACTATTTGATCAAAGTGTCTGGATTGGCAGTTGGAGTTCAGGCTATTTGCCTGAACGGAAACAAACAGATTTAAAAGAAGAGTAGAAATAAAAAAGGCGCTTATGAAAAGCGCCTTTTTACAAACACATTGAACAGGCATTACTTGGTTTTCTTCATACCATACTTCTTGCGGAACTTGTCTACACGTCCAGCGGTATCAACAATCTTTTGTTTACCTGTATAAAAAGGATGGCACTGGGAGCAGACATCAATATGCAGTTCCTTACCCATAGTCGAACGGGTCTGGAAGTTGTGGCCGCAACTGCAAGTTACGCTGATGTCATCGTATGCTGGATGAATTTCCGGTTTCATGATTACCTCAAATACTCGTGTTATCCGCTCTGATTTAGAGCTTAAGGCCGCGCATAATACGGAAATCTGGCGATTTCAGCAAGTCCGGCATCTGTAAATTTATGTCGTTATTGGGGTCTAAAAGGGAGAACGTTGTTGCCAGAAACAGTATCAGATACCGTAACAGCTTGTTTTTCAAAAGAAATATTCCCTTTCAGGGTCTCCAGCAGGCCATTTTCACCATAAACCGAGTCCCACATCATATTAGTAATTTTTACACAGGCACCCAACGGTGATTGGGAGCGGTGGCGAATACCGTCAATTTGCCACTGTAAATGGCGCAATCGCTTGCGGCGGCTTTTGGTAGGAACAGAACGAATAAAGCTTTCTACCACTTGTTCACGCTTTTCTTCAAAAGCCTCTGGATCCAAGGTGGCCAGTTCAGCCCATTCTGTAAAATCAATCTGTAAAGATTCTTTCATAACCTGAAACTCTCTTTATTTTACTGCCAGGGTGTTCAGGCACTCCTTGCCCAACCTGTACATGTAACCCTACTAGCAAAATTTCTGTTTGAATAGTGTCATAAATATCACAAAATTACTGTGAATTAATACGCAACATGCGTGCCACAAAGAATATTTCAATTAAAAACAATGGGTTATTGGTAAGCAGATATTACAGAGGTACAATAGTGTAAAAATTCCTGACACTTTAAGGTCAGGAATTCTAAGGATTTTTACACTATTGGGGTTGTCGAGTGTGGTACAGATCAGCGCTTCATTGAGTCAAAAAACTCTGCATTTGTCTTGGTTGTACGCAGTTTTTCATACATAAATTCCATGGCAGCAATTTCATCCATGGGGTGTAACAGTTTGCGCAGGATCCACATTTTCTGCAGTTCATCCGGTGCGGTGAGGAGTTCTTCACGTCGGGTACCGGAACGGTTGATATTAATAGCCGGGTAAATGCGTTTTTCGGCAATCTTTCTGTCCAGATGAAGTTCCATGTTGCCAGTACCCTTGAATTCTTCATAGATCACTTCGTCCATACGTGAGCCAGTGTCGATCAGGGCGGTTGCGATAATGGTCAGGCTTCCACCTTCTTCAATGTTACGTGCCGCACCAAAGAAACGCTTGGGGCGGTGCAGGGCATTGGCATCCACACCACCGGTCAGCACCTTACCAGAAGAAGGAATTACCGTGTTGTAGGCACGTGCCAGACGGGTAATGGAATCCAGCAGAATCACGACGTCTTTTTTGTGTTCTACCAGGCGTTTGGCCTTCTCAATGACCATTTCTGATACCTGGACATGACGACTGGCAGGCTCGTCAAAGGTACTGGAAACAACTTCTCCGCGTACCATACGCTGCATTTCGGTCACTTCTTCCGGACGTTCGTCAATAAGTAATACGATGAGATAACATTCGGGATGTTGAGCCGCGATAGATTGAGCCAGATTCTGAAGCAACATGGTTTTGCCTGCTTTTGGAGGTGACACAATCAGCCCACGCTGGCCTTTGCCAATCGGTGAACTCAAATCAATGACACGGGCTGTAATATCTTCAGTACTGCCATTACCTATTTCCATGGTCATGCGCTCGTTGGCATGGAGTGGTGTCAGGTTTTCAAACAGGATTTTATTCTTGGCATCCTCTGGTTTATCAAAGTTGATCTCGTCAACTTTTAACAGCGCAAAGTAACGTTCGCTGTCCTTGGGTGGTCGAATTTTACCGGCAATGGTGTCACCGGTACGTAGACTAAAGCGTCTGATTTGGCTGGGTGAAACATAGATATCATCAAGGCCGGCCAGATAGGAGCTATCAGATGAGCGCAGGAAGCCAAAGCCATCTTGCAGGATTTCCAGCACACCACTGCCAAAGATGTCTTCACCTTTTTTGGCGTGTGCTTTGAGGATGGCAAATATAATGTCTTGTTTGCGTGCCCGCGCCATGTTTTCTATTTTCAGCTTTTGGGCGAGTTCGACGAGTTCAGATGGGGTTTTTTCTTTGAGGTCAGTTAGATTCATGCGTTTTGATCCATGCAGCAGGTTTTCCAGAAGGGTAAAGGTATGAAATTCAGATTGAACATCAGACCCGAAACGCCTCGGGTGGCCTGTGTGATTTTTGGTTTATGGAAGGTTGCCGGTTAAGGCGAAATTGTTAATTAATTATTTAAAATAAAACTATGTTTTCCTACATTAGCACCTAATTTTCGATCCGTCCAGTTTTCAGATATTGCTATCAATAAATGCTGTTAACTGGGATTTTGATAATGCACCTACCTTGGTAGCTTCTACATTACCATCCTTGAATAACATCAGTGTTGGTATTCCCCGAATGCCGTATTTTGGCGGTGTTTCAGGGTTTTCATCAATATTGAGTTTAGTGACTTTGATCTTGCCTTTATATTCCTGTGCAATTTCTTCCAGGATGGGTGCGATCATTTTGCAAGGCCCGCACCAGTCTGCCCAGTAATCTACCAGTACAGATACATCTGATTTAAGAATTTCTTCGTCAAAGTTTGCGTCAGTAACGTATACAACTGCACCACTCAATGTTATCGCCTCTCTAGTTTTTATTGATGATTTTCGAACTGCTGTGAAATGTCGAAATGAATGTTTGTAATCTCTAATGCCCATTTGAGCCTAATCTGATTATGATTTCAAGTCCAAAAGGCGCGTGGTTTTGTTATGCTACGTTCCTATGAGCGAAAAACATTTAACAGATACGTCCTTTAGCAGCTTTTCTCTTGCGCCAAATATACTACAAGGTATTGAGAAATCAGGCTTTTCTAACTGCACACCGATTCAGGCAGAGACATTACCTTTGATAATGCAAGGTAAGGATGTGGCTGGACAGGCACAAACCGGAACCGGAAAAACGGCCGCATTCCTGTTAGGAGTGATGCAAAAACTGGTTACGAGTGAATCAAAAGGCCAACCGCGAGCACTTATTTTGGCACCAACACGTGAATTGGCAGTACAAATATACAATGATGCGTTGGCGTTAGGTGAATTTACCGACCTGAAATTTGGTGTTGTCTATGGCGGCACCGGTTATGACACACAACGTAAAATGCTGGAAGAGGGTGTTGATATCCTGATCGGTACACCGGGTCGCCTGATTGATTATTTGAAACAAAAAATCTATAGCCTGAAAAATATTCAGGCGGTCGTGATGGACGAAGCCGATCGTATGTTTGATTTGGGCTTTATTAAAGACATTCGTTTTATGTTGCGTCGTATGCCCAAACCGGAAGATCGTTTGAGTCTGCTGTTTTCCGCCACATTATCTCATCGTGTGATCGAGTTGGCTTACGAACACATGAATAATCCCGAACAGGTGAAGATTGAAAGCGAGACAGTAACGGCTGACAAGGTTACGCAATCAGTTTATTTTCCGGCGAAGGAAGAGAAGATTCCATTATTGCTGGGCTTGCTTAAACATATGGATCCCAAACGTACGCTGGTGTTTGTAAATACCAAGGTAGTAGCAGATCGGGTGTGGGGTTTTCTGGAAGGTAATGATATTAAAACAGCCATTCTCTCCGGTGATGTACCACAGAACAAACGGTTGCGTTTGTTACAAGAATTTCAGGCTGGTGATTTACCGGTATTGGTTGCAACTGATGTCGCTGCGCGTGGTCTGCATATACCGGATGTTAGTCATGTCTTTAATTATGACTTACCACAGGATGCTGAAGATTATGTGCACCGTATTGGTCGTACTGCGCGTGCCGGGGCAACGGGTGATGCTATTAGTTTTGCGTGTGAACAATATGCCTTTTCACTGCACGAGATTGAAGAATACATTGGCCACAAAATTCCGATTGAATCAATCAAGAGTGATTTACTTGTTGAACCCAAACCACGTGTGAAGTCTGAAATACGTAAACGTCCACCAGCAAGAAAAGGCGGACAACAACGTCGTGGTGGAAATCGACCGCATCGGAAACCTTCCAGAAGTCACAGTTAAGGGACTCCTTAAAGAATAACCAGGTCCTGGAAGTGCTTTACTGCATCAAACTCTTCTACATCTTTTGGTGGTTGTTGCGTATCCGGTTTGTGTACTGCCAATAAATGAGAAATTCCATAAGTGCGTGCCGAGCGTAGAACTGGCAGGCTGTCATCTATCAACAACGTTGATGTGTTTTCAAACGGCACATCACCCTTTAACTTGTTCCAGAAATCCGGTTGTTCTTTTGGCAATCCATAGTCATGTGCACAGATGACCTTATCAAAGTGTCCGGCCAGCTGTGTTTTTTCCATTTTGAGAGAAAGACTTTTCATGTGGGCATTGGTGACAAGCACCAGTTGTTTGTTTGCGCCACGAATCGATTCCAGAAATTCGGGTACGTGGGGATGGATATCGATCAGGTGATTGATTTCCTCTTTCAATAACGCAATATCCAGTCCCAGTTCGCGTGTCCAGTAGTCTACGCAATACCAGTCCATGGTTCCTTCTACTGACTGGAATTTGGGAAACAGGGCTTCTTTGGCTGATTGTTTATCAATGCCATACTTTTCTGCATAACGTTGGGGTACATGCTCACGCCAGAAATGATTATCAAAATTCAAATCCAGCAAGGTGCCGTCCATATCCAGCAGGACAGTCTCGATTTTTTGCCAATCAATCATATTTTTTTCGTGGGGTAATGATCTGAA
>DAOVJZ010000035.1 GCA_030632035.1 Granulosicoccaceae bacterium
CAGTGTTGCCGTGTAATCCGGAACCGGTTGATTTACGCTGGTTGAATCACGTCGATCAAAGCCGGCCATTACATTCAACATGATGGCAGCATCTTCAGCCGTTTGTGTCATTGGGCCTGCCTGATCCAGACTCGAAGCAAACGCAATCATACCGTAGCGCGAAACCCTGCCATATGTGGGTTTTAAGCCAGTAATACCGCACAATGCTGCAGGCTGACGAATAGAACCACCCGTATCTGTTCCGGTTGCACCGGGAACAAGACGCGCTGCAACACAGGATGCCGATCCACCGGAAGAACCACCCGGTACAGCATTGGTATCCCATGGGTTTTTTACTGCACCATAAAAACTGGTTTCATTCGATGAACCCATTGCGAATTCATCCATATTGGTTTTACCAACAAGTACACTTCCTGCATCAGAAAAATTTTGTACTGTAGTTGCATTGTAAGGTGCAATAAAGTTATCCAGCATTTTTGAACCGCAACTGGTTTTAATTCCCTGTGTACAAAAAATATCTTTTTGTGCAATCGGAACACCCGTCAATGGCGTTGCATTACCGTCAGCAATTTTTTTATCTGCCGCGCGTGCATCTTGAATGGCAATGTCGGTATCAACAGTAATAAAACTATTCAATGTTTTATCGTGTTGTTTGACCCGATCAAGAAAAGCGTTTGTCAGCTCTTCACTTGAGAACTGCTTTTCGCGTAGTCCAACAGAAAGTTCAGCAATGGTTTTTTTATGCATTCGATTTATCCGGCTATGCCAGTCTTAACTGACAACATCCAGCCAATATCCTTAACTCTTATTCAATCACTTTGGGAACAAGGTAAAACCCTGACTCAACCTGGGGAGCAATTTCCTGAAAGTGATCACGCTGATTTTGTTCGGTAACTTCATCATCACGCAAGCGTTGTACCATATCCAGTGGATGGGCCATGGGTTGTACATTGGAGGTATCAGCAGCATCCATCTGCTCAACCAGTTTGAGGATATTTGACAAGTCAGCCACGTAGCCCGGCAACTCCTTTTCCTCTGTGGCCAAGCGTGCCAGATGTGCAATTTTTTCTACATCTGTTCTGTCCAGTGCCATGTGTGCAACCTCTTCCAAAATTCGAGGTCGTAACTTATCACAGATAGCATCTTGCCCAAAGTCCAATCCATTGATAGAGTAAGCAAAATAATTACTATAAACGGAGCACTCCCTCGCCATGTTCAACCGCCTACGTGGAATTTTTTCCAATGACCTTTCCATCGATCTGGGTACCGCCAATACTCTTATTTATGTCCGTGGCCAGGGTATTGTCCTGGACGAACCTTCTGTAGTCGCCATCCGACAGGATTTAGGCGGCCGAGGAGCTAAAACAGTGGCTGCAGTCGGTGCCGAAGCCAAGATGATGCTGGGTCGCACACCTGGAAATATCGTTGCAATTCGGCCACTTAAGGACGGTGTGATTGCTGATTTCACTGTCACGGAGAAGATGCTCCAACACTTTATACATAAAGTACATCAGACTCGTTATTTCCGACCTAGCCCACGTGTACTGGTCTGTGTTCCCTGTGGATCGACTCAGGTTGAGCGGCGTGCGATTAAGGAATCAGCCGCTGGTGCCGGTGCCCGAGAAGTCTATTTAATTGAAGAACCTATGGCCGCAGCCATTGGTGCCGGTATGCCTGTCAGTGAAGCCAAGGGCTCCATGGTGGTCGATATTGGTGGTGGTACTACTGAAGTTGCAGTAATTTCTCTAAGTGGGATCGTCTATTCAGCCTCTGTCAGGATTGGTGGTGACCGTTTCGACGAAGCAATTATCAGTTATGTACGTAGAAACTATGGCACCCTGATTGGTGAATCCACCGCTGAACGCATCAAGCTGGAAGTGGCAACGGCTTATCCCGCCTCTGAAGTGAAGGAAATCGAGGTCAAAGGCCGTAATCTGGCTGAAGGAGTACCTCGTAGCTTTGCTCTCAACAGTAATGAAATTCTGGAAGCCTTGCAGGAACCCTTATCCGGGATCGTAGCTGCTGTAAAATCTGCACTGGAACAGACTCCACCGGAACTAGGTTCAGATGTGGCTGAAAAAGGTCTGGTGCTCACTGGTGGTGGTGCATTGCTCAACTCTCTCGACAAACTACTCAGTGAAGAAACCGGCATTCCGGTTGTAATTGCAGAAGACCCACTCACATGTGTAGCACGTGGCGGTGGTAAAGCACTCGAGTTAATGGAAGAGCACGGTACCGACTTTTTTGTTTCGGAATAAATAACCGATACCATTCTTACTCAACGATCCATTGTAAAAATAATAATTATCCTGATCCTGTTTCTATCAATAACGACAGACTGCTAAACTATGGTGAGTACTTCAACATACATATATTGATGGATTCAGGGGTATTGTAATTAAACCATTATTTATACAAGGGCCATCGTTAACTATACGCCTGATCGTTTTTTCATTGATCTCGATTGTATTGATCTCTGCCGATCATCGTGAGAAACATCTGGAAGATATCCGCAAAGGACTGACTGTCCTGCTTTATCCGGTTCAGTATGCTATTAACCTACCCATCAGTGCTATTTCATGGGGCAGTGATTCACTGACATTAAGAAGCACCTTGTCTGAACAAAATGAGCTGCTACACGATGAAAATCTGGTACTAAAAGCCCGTTTACAAAAATTTTTGGCAGTGGAAGCAGAAAATACACGCTTACGCAAACTACTGGATTCCTCTCCTAAAGCCGGGGAACGCGTACTGATTGCTGAGTTATTGTCTGTCGATCTGGATCCGTTCCGCCGACAAGTTGTCGTTAACAAAGGTAGTAATCATGATGTTTTTGCAGGGCAACCTGTGCTTGATTCCAATGGTATTATGGGTCAAGTGATCTATATATCGCCATTATCGAGCATGGTCACACTAATTACTGATCCCAGTCATGCTATTCCTGTACAAATAAATCGTAACGGCCTGCGCGCTATTGCTATTGGAACCGGTTCCCTGAATCAACTAGAAATACCGCATATTCCCAATAATTCAGATATTCAGGAAGGTGACCTGTTAGTCTCTTCCGGACTTGGTGGACGCTTCCCTTCTGGTTATCCAGTCGCCCGTATTCTAAAAATTGATCGTAATCCTGCCGTACCCTTTGCGCATATTATTGCAGAACCTACTGCCCAACTAGACAGAAATAAAGAAGTTCTGCTCGTCTGGTCTAGCAACATTGGAGTAAAAACTGAACCCGAACAAGAGCAAACAGAGGGATCGAAATGATGGCTTTACCACGCGGTTTCTGGGTTATATGGGGCACTTTTTTTCTGGCTATGGTTTGTATGCTCATCCCGCTACCTGAATGGGCAAAAATTTATCAGCCACAATGGGCCACTCTGGTGCTTATCTACTGGTGTTTGGCATTACCGGAACGTGTGGGAGTGGGTACTGCCTGGGTACTGGGGCTAATGCTTGATGTTTTGACTGGCACCCTGTTGGGGCAACATGCGCTCGGACTTTCCATTGTTGCCTTCCTGACACTCAAAATGTATCAACGTCTGCGCGTTTTCCCTATGTGGCAACAAGCGCTCAGTATTATGATTTTGGTCGCCATGCAACAAATGGTGTCTCTCTGGGTGTTAGGTATTATTGATACTCCTCCCAACACGTGGACATACTGGGTTTCATCGATTACCAGTTTATTGCTTTGGCCATGGATTTATCTGTTTTTGAGAAACACTCGAAGAGCTTTTCAGATTTTCTAATGGCGTTAAGCTAATGCTACAAACATTAACAATCAAAGATCACATACGTGAAAGCTGGCTATTTAACAAACGCATTATTGCCGCGCTTGTTTTCAGTATTTTCCTGTTATTGATTATCCTGTTAAGACTGTTCTATCTGCAAGTACTGAGTCATGAACATTTTGCCACGCTCTCACACAATAATCGTGTCAATATTTTTCCATTGGCTCCAACACGTGGCCTGATCCATGATCGCAATGGTCATATCCTCGCTCAAAACATGCCTACTTATAGTCTGGAAATTGTGTCTGAACGCACAAAAAATATGGATGACACTCTCAATGAACTAAAAAAAATCATTACCATTGCCGAAAATGATCTGGAACGTTTTAAAAAGCTGCTAAGAAAAAGACGTCCCTATGAAAGTGTGCCGGTAAGACATCGACTTACAGAAGAAGAAGTTGCACGGTTTTCTGTTGATAGATATCGCTTTCCGGGTGTTGAAATAGAAGCACGACTTTCACGGCATTACCCTATGGGCAAACTGGCATCACATGCCATCGGTTATGTTGGTCGTATTGATGAAAAAGATCTCCAACAGCTGGAAGAATCAAAATACCGGGGAACAACCCATACTGGAAAAATTGGTCTTGAGAAATCCTATGAAGATATTTTGCATGGAATTGTTGGTGTTCAACAAGCCGAAATCAATGCGCAGGGAAGAATACTGCGCGTACTTGAAAAAACACTACCACATTCCGGTAATAACCTGTTTCTTCATCTTGATATGCGCATGCAATCTGTTGCTGAAAAAGAATTTGGTAACCGACGTGGTTCATTAGTTGCAATTGATACCCGTAACGGAGGTATTCTTGCCTTGGTCAGTATGCCTACCTATGATCCGAATCTATTTGTAAATGGCATTGATAGTAAAACATACAAGTCCCTTGCCTCTTCATCACAAAAACCACTTTTTAATCGTGCGCTACGAGGTCAATATCCTCCTGGCTCAACTATTAAACCCTTTCTGGGACTCGCTGGCCTGGAATATAACGAGTCAAATACAGAACGCAGAGTCTATTGTCCCGGCTGGTATAAACTAAAAGACGGTGATGACCATAAATATCGTGACTGGAAACGTGAAGGTCATGGCCATATGGATTTATCCGGTGCCATTATGCATTCATGCGATGTTTTCTTTTATGATCTGGCTGTAAATCTGGGTATTAATCGTATTCATAATTTTATGAGTATGTTTGGTTTCGGTAAGAAAACCGGCATTGATATTGGTGGTGAGCTTTCCGGGTTACTGCCATCACGCGAATGGAAACGTCGTGTCCATAATGATAACTGGTATAGAGGAGAAACAGTGATCACCGGTATTGGACAGGGCTTTAACCTTACAACACCGCTACAACTGGTACAGGCAACGGCTATCCTTGCTAACCGCGGGAAGATATTTCCTCCTCGTATGGTTTATTCAATTCAGGAACCTGATAATAAGGAAATACACTCACTGCAAAATAAACCTGTTGACTATGTCGATATTGAGAATCGTATCTACTGGGAAACCATCATCAAAGCGATGGTCAAGGTAACAAGAACACCCGGTGGTACCGCATACCGAAGCAGTCATAGTGCACCTTATGTTATTGCAGGCAAAACCGGTACAGCTCAAGTTTACAGTTTAAAACAAGATGAAGAATATGATGCAGAAAAGATAGCTGAAAAACTTCGTGATCATGCACTATTCATCTCATTTGCACCGGCCGATAATCCACGCATAGCCATTGCCCTCATTGTTGAAAATGCGGGTGGCGGTGGTGCCAATGCAGCACCCATTGCCCGTAAAGTAATGGATGTTTATTTCAAAAATCTGGAACCCAATGGATAGATTAGGAACAATTGGCAGCAAACCACCTCGGGAAAACGATGGTATCTCTCGTTTTATCATCCGCACGCTACACATTGATTTGCCACTGCTTATTGCACTTATCCTGTTAAGTACAATTGGACTGATTACTTTATATAGTGCCAGTAATCATGAAATGTCGATTGTAAACAGACAGCTTGTTTTCATGCTGATTGGTTTTGGCTCCATGTTTGTCTTTGCCCAGATACCACCACATACGCTTCGCTTCTGGGCACCATGGTTATTTGGTATCGGTATTATTATGCTGATTGCCGTATTTTTCTTTGGCTCCGTAGGTAAGGGTGCGCAACGCTGGCTGGATCTGGGATTTGTACGTTTCCAGCCATCTGAAAGTATGAAAATTGGTCTGCCCATGATGCTGGCATGGTTTCTGGCTGAGGCCCAACTGCCCCCATCTCCAAAACAACTACTCATTTCTGCAATTTTAATTGCACTACCGGTAGGGCTCATTGTGATTCAGCCTGACCTGGGTACTTCCTTATTGATCGGCAGTACCGGAGTCATCGTTTTATTACTCGCGGGAATCAGTTGGGTACTGGTAGGCACCTTTGTTTTCCTTGGGGCCGCCAGCACACCCCTACTCTGGTACTTATTGCATGATTACCAACGCCAGCGCATCCTTACATTTTTAAATCCAGAGAATGATCCATTAGGTGCCGGTTATCATATTATTCAATCCAAAATTGCCATAGGATCGGGTGGGTTATACGGAAAAGGCTGGTTGAATGGTTCACAATCCCACCTTGAATTTTTGCCAGAAAGATCCACTGACTTTATTTTTGCTGTCTTTGGTGAAGAATTTGGCTTTATTGGTATCCTGCTTCTAATGTCACTGTATATGTTTATCGTAATTCGTGGGCTTTATATGGCTTCACAGGCACAAGACACATTCAGTCGATTATTATCCGGCAGTCTGATATTGACCTTTTTTGTCTATATTTTTGTTAATACAGGTATGGTAATGGGTTTATTGCCAGTCGTTGGGCTACCTTTGCCCCTGCTTAGTCTGGGGGGCACATCACTAGTGACTCTGATGACTGGTTTTGGCATTATTATGTCTGTGCACACACATCGTAAATTGTATGCCACATGAGGTTAATAATGGATATGTTTCAACGACACATATATTTTTCATCATTTATAAAAGCAGTGCGCGTGAAAAGTTCTTTCTCCGTTGCTCTTGTCTTAATGGCATTACTGTTTAGTTTAGGACAAGCAAATGCTGATATTTCTGATCGTAAAGACGTCAAGGCTTTCATTAATGAGATGAATAAACGTCACCAGTTCGATAAAAATGAACTCTCAAAATATTTCCAGCAAGCAACGATAAATAAAAAAATAATTAAAGCTATGCGTAATCAGGCTGAATTTGTCTGGTCATGGGATAAATATCGTAAACACATGATTTCACGAAAACGAATAAATGATGGTGTTCGTTTTATGCGAAATAATAAAAAAATTCTCGAAGCTGCCTACAATAAATACGGTGTATCTCCATACGTAATTGTTGCCATTATGGGCATAGAAACTTCCTATGGTAGAAACCAAGGAGGGCATAAAGTGTTTGAGGCATTATCAACTCTCGCATTTGAATATCCAAAAGAACGAAATAACTATAAAAAACGTACTATTTTTTTCAAAAAACAACTGGAACATTTCCTGTTATTGTCACGAGAAGAAAATACCAACCCACTTGGTCTAATTGGTTCATCGGCAGGAGCACTTGGCCAACCTCAATTTATGCCTGATAGTTATCGTGACTATGCTGTGGATTTTGATCATGACGGAAAACGTGATATCTGGAAAAATAATGCTGACACAATAGGTAGTATTGCTAACTTCCTGTCAAAAAAAGGGAAATGGAAAAAAGACAATCCTATTGCGACACCTGCATATAATATCAAAAATAAAACGACTGATTTATACTCAAGAAAAAATAGACAATGGCACTCTCAATCCCAGTTAGAGAGCAAAGGTATAAAGACTGATTACAAAATTAATAATGAACAAATAAAAGTAACATTACATGAATTAAAAGTCGGGTACAGAAATGAGTACTGGGCTGCTTTCAATAACTTTCACTCCATCATGAGCTACAATCCCAGAGTGTTTTATGCCATGTCTGTATTCATGCTGAGCCAAAAAATAAAGGCTGAGATAGAGGGCTAAGACACCTTCACGGCTATAAACAGCTATAATCCTTTGCATGCAAACCAAATATATATTTCTCGCCATAGTGTTTTCCCTGCTGGCCGGATGTTCGGGTGTATTTATATCTCAGGATAGTGCACCAAGAAATCCGCCTCGTGATCTGGCCTCCGTACCCAATGCAGTTCCAAAGGTGGAACCTGTTACAAAAGCAGGCAATCCCGGCAGCTATGTAATAAGGGGAAAACGCTACTACGTCAAAAAGAGCAGTAAGGATTTTGTACAACGCGGTGTTGCTTCCTGGTATGGCACAAAATTTCATGGCCGCAAAACATCCAATGGCGAACGCTATGACATGTATGCCATGACAGCGGCCCATAAGACCCTGCCTATCCCTGCCTATGTTGAAGTCACTAATTTACATAATGGCAGAAAAATTATTGTTCGAGTGAATGACCGTGGCCCCTTTGAGTCAAATCGTATTATTGATCTGTCTTATACCGCCGCCCACAAACTGGGCATTCTGGGTAAAGGCACTGGATTGGTAGAAATCAGAACCATTGACCCACGTAGCCCGAAATCACACAAACCTGTTCAGGCCAAGGCACCCAATCTTTCCCCACGCGAAACCAGTCTGTACCTGCAGGTGGGTGCTTTCAGTGAACGCAACAACGCTGAAGACCTGCGCTCATGGCTGGAGACCAGTCTCGAATCCAGCGTCAAAGTGGATTCTGTCAGTCAGAAAAAACAACCCTTATACCGGGTTAGAGTTGGCCCCATTGGAACCGTTGAAGAAATTGATCGGCTATCCAATCAACTTGCTTCACTGGGTATCAAGACTCCCCGTGTCATCATCGACTAATTAAAAACATCCGACAAATCCTGCGATTATCGACAGTCTGCTTTAAAGCAGGTATCCTATACAGTATCTTTTAACTAATAAATTCCTGTGAGAACCATGCCCAACTTGCTACGTATTCTGGTTGTTGTATTCACTTTATTTTCAATTGCCGCACCCCAAAATGCTGTGGCACAATTTGTTCCACCTCCTCCCAAAATAAATGCCAAAGGCTGGCTGGCTATCGATTTTCAAAGTGGTTTTGTAATGGCTGAATCCAATGCCGGCAAACGCATGGAACCTGCCAGTCTGACAAAATTGATGACCGCCTGGGTTGTTTTTAATGAATTAAGAGCAGGAAATACCAAACTCCAGGATGAAGTCCTGATCAGTAAAAAGGCATGGCGTATGCCCGGTTCGCGTATGTTTGTTGAAGTTAACAAGCGTGTCTCTGTTAAAAAATTATTAAAAGGCATGATCATCCAGTCAGGTAATGATGCCAGTGTTGCCCTTGCTGAGCATGTGGCTGGTAGTGAAGATGCTTTTGCAAACCTGATGAATCACCATGCCCAAAAACTAGGGATGGCTAATACCAATTTTATGAATTCAACCGGTATGCCGGGGGAAAAACATATCACCACACCACGCGATATGGTGACACTGTCAATAGCCCTGATTAAGGAGTTTCCTGAATACTACAAATGGTATTCAGAAAAGCAATATACCTATAACAAGATCACTCAATACAATCGTAATAAATTACTCTGGCGTAACAAATTTGTTGATGGCGTTAAAACAGGACATACTGAATCCGCCGGATTCAATCTTGTTACTTCTGCATTACAAAATGATATGCGTATAGTGACTATCGTTATGGGAACCAAAAGTGAAGAAGCCCGCGCCAGAGAAAGCCAGAAATTATTGAGTTATGGCTATCGCTTTTACGAAACCCATAAATTATATGAAGCAGGCACACCTATTGCAGAAACAAAGGTGTGGAAAGGCGATGCTGACAAGCTTCCGATGGGGATTAAAGAAGATTTATATGTCACTATTGGGCGTGGTCAATATAAGAAACTAAATGCAGAAATTAATATTGATACACAAATCACTGCCCCGGTTCAAAAAAGCCAACAGTATGGCACGCTGGATATTTCTATAGAAAACGAGCAGCTTACACAGGTTTCTCTGGTTGCACTGGAAAATATTGATAAAGGCAGTGCCTGGAAAAGAATGTATGACAGTGTCATGCTAATGATGCAATAGTAATTTACTACTACTTTTACATGGCTGAAAATTCTCAAATCGTTTATCTCAATGGTCAATTCCTGCCTCTGGAAGAGGCTCATGTCCCTGTGCTGGATCGTGGATTTATTTTTGGTGATGGCGTTTACGAAGTAATCCCGATTTATGGCGGCAATATCCTACGGCTGGAAGAACATTTAAACAGACTGGATCACAGTCTGGAAGGTATACGGCTTGTTAACCCTATGCTACGGGAACAATGGAAAGATATTTTTAATCAGTTAATTACAAAAAATGGTGGTGGTGATTTATCCATTTATTTACAGATTACGCGCGGCGTGGCACCACGTGATCATGGTTTTCCAGAAAACCTGACACCCACCGTATTTGCAATGTGCAGTC
>DAOVJZ010000165.1 GCA_030632035.1 Granulosicoccaceae bacterium
GGAGGAATCTCTGTGCAAAAAAACGAGATCTCTCCATGCGTGCTCCGCACTGAGTCGAGATGACAGTACATAGTTTATTAAACAAAATCCAGTTCTTCTTCCCACTCATCTTTGTCTGCATATTGATTGTCAAAGAAGTGTTCTACGTCGGATAGTTCTCGCGTCTGTGGCATGGTGGGTAAGCTTCTCAAGAATACCTTGCCATAGGGTTTTCCAAGTATACGTGGATCACATAACATCATGACACCGGTATCACTCACATCACGTATTAACCGCCCTGCTCCCTGTTTAAGAGTAATGGCGGCATTGGGCAGTTGATATTCCATAAACGGATTTCCACCGTTACGACGCATGATATCGATACGTGCTTGCAGGACTGGATCATCCGGTGGTGCAAACGGGAGCTTGTCGATGATCACACAGGACAAGGCCTCACCACGGACATCAACGCCTTCCCAGAAACTGCTGGTGCCGAGTAAAACCGCATTACCCAGTTTACGGAAACGTTCTAACAATTCAGCACGCGGCATACTGCCTTGCACCAGTAATGGATAATCAATTTCTTCTTTTAATACCATCGCGGCACGGTTCAATGCCCGATAACTGGTAAACAGGAAAAAGGTACGGCCACCACAGGCTTCAATCACCGGCACGGCGGCATCAATCACGCTATCAGTGTAACTCTTGTCATTCGGATCGGGCAGGTTTTTTGGAAGATATAATAGTGCCTGATGTTCAAAATCAAACGGGCTTTGCCATTGCCTGGCTTCCGTGTCATGTAAGCCCAGATGTCGGGTGTAATGATCAAAACTGTCACCCACTGCCAGGGTTGCCGAGGTAAATATCCATGCGCTGTGGTATTGCGCAATTCTTTCCTGAAAAATACTGGCGACATTCAATGGTGTCATGTAAAGCACAAACGAATTCTTATAGGTTTCAAACCAGTGAATATAATCGGCTTCTTCACTGTTGGTGATTTGTTTGAAACGGCTATGTAATAATTCAGCGCGCTTGGCGCAGGCATCCAGCTCCTTACTGCGCTCTGATGCGATATTTAACTGAGCAATGAGTGATTGTAATGTTTCATTGACTGTCTCTAGCGCTGATTTAATTTTATTATCTTTCAGTGCCTGCCAACTGGAGCGGCGTATTTCCTTACCCATGGCAAGTCGCATATCACGTACATTTTTTTCAAAGGTTTCTGCCGTCTTGCGTAATTCGGGCGTATCCCCTGCTGAATTGATTTGTGCGGCAATGGTATCTCTTGCTAACTCATTCAATTGACGACTGCCAAGCGATACACCAAAAAAGACGGAAGCCAGTTCCGGTAATAAATGGGCTTCGTCCAGAATAAAGGCATTGGCACCTGGCAGGACTTCACCAAAACCTTCTTCACGCAGTGCCATATCGGAAAACAACAGATGGTGGTTCACGACCAGCACGTCCGCTTCCTGCGCTTCACGGCGCGCATTCACCAGATAACATTTGTTGTAATCAGCACAATCCGTACCTAGGCAATTATCCGCTGTCGATGTAATCAGGTTCCAGATACCATTATCTTCCGGTAAATCGTTTAGTTCCCCAATATCACCGGTTTTAGTCTGACTACTCCAGTCCTTTGCCCTTTCCAGTGAATCGGTATCCTGTGGGGATAACCGGTGTTGTGCAGCAATGTTATTAAGTCGATAGGTGCATAGATAATTACTTCGCCCTTTTAGCAAAGCGGTTGTTACCGGCACACTGAGTGCATTACGCACAACGGGTAAATCTTTCTGGAACAGCTGATCCTGTAATGTTTTAGTGCCTGTGGAAATAATGACTTTTTTGCCAGACAGTAATGCGGGAACGAGATAGGCAAAAGTCTTGCCGGTACCGGTTCCTGCTTCTGCGATTAATTTATTGCCATCCAGCAATGCAGACAGTATGGCTTCCGCCATTTCCTGTTGCTGGGGACGCACAGCAAAGCCGCTGATCTTTGCCGCAAGCGGGCCTTCAGCTGAAAGTATTTCTGTGGGAGTTTGCATTATATGGAGAGATTACCGAGATGCTTTACACATCCGCCTGATTATCCCAAGGCTCATCATCGATGGTGCCTTCTTCTTTTGTCCAAACCAGATGTCCAATGATTTTAAACTTGGCAACAGAGACAGGGCCACGTTTGCTACGCTTGCTGGCCTGGGAACTATCGACCGCTTCCTGCAATTCTTCACGACTGGCTTCATAAATTTCAAAAGGTTCGTAGTCTTCATCCATCAAGACAAGAAACATACCATCCCATGGTATATCAAATTTGAATTGCCCAAGACGATGTCCCGATTTGGATTCATCAAAAATGGTGCGGCCCTTGATAATAAATTGCAGTCCTTCCCGATCACCTTTACCAATCGCATCATAACCACAATTACGATCACTGACGGTTTCCAGATTCATGAGACGAGCAACATCATTAACAGCGATTTCAGAAGTAATGGGCAAAACCTGACCTGTTGCCTTGCGATACTCGGCCGCAAGGCGTCGTGCCTCATTCATTAGCTTGTTGATTGCATAAACGCCCATTCAGAACACCTTTAATCTGATTCTGTTATCTATTCTAGGTTGTTTTATTGAAAAATTCAGCCCGGGAAATTTACTTGGAACTGCCGCCTAAAGCATCGGACTTGGCTAACGCAGCACGTTCCCCTTCTGTATCACCCTGTTGATGGCGGATTTCAGCAACCAGTTTCCAGATTTCAGCACGTAATTTCTGCTTGCCAATGGCCAACGCCATCGCCTTGGCCGCAAGTCCATCTGATTGATCCAGACGTCCCTGCTCCAGTCGAATACGTGCCAGACGTTGCCATAAAAGCGGATTGCGAGGCTGGACACGAAGTGCCCGTTCCAATGTCGCGGCAGCTGCATCCAGTCTGCCTACACGTGCTTGCTTGTCAGATAAATCCAGAAGCGATGCAACGGCACCGCCACCATTCTCATTAAGTGGAATGGCTTCGGGACGTTTTTTCTGTATAACGTAAGGATTAACAACGGTAGTCGCACCACGTTCCTCAACGGGTGCTGGTGTTGATGCACAACCAGATAAATGGATCACAACAAGACCTAATACAAAAAGGAAGATTTTTTTCACATTCGCTTCCATCAACTACTCCGCTTTATCTTTTTTAAACAAGTTAATAATTTTTTTAAAGGCATTGCCTGCTGTCCCACTCGAACAAGGCGCACGCTCTTCTGACATACTGTCTTTTACGACAGGTAACGTGGTTGTAAAAAAACAGCCGCTATCAGCGGGCAATCCAGTCTCATTATCAACTAAAATGCGCTCAATTTCAGCTGGTTGATCCAGTTTCAGTGGAATTGCATCCAATTGGCCTATTATATCGCCCCAGACACGTAATGCACCGGTACTTCCTGTCAGCATAGCCGGAGAATTATTATCCATTCCGAGCCAGACTACCGCCAGATAATTACCGGTAAATCCGGCAAACCAGCTATCGCGCAGATTGTCTGTCGTACCCGTTTTTCCGGCCACTGCAAATTCTTCTGAAATCTGGTTATAAAGCGGCTTGCCCGTTCCCGTCTTGACGGCCTCCTGCATGGTCCAGTTCACCAGATAAGTGGCTGCCGGATCGACAACTTGTTCAACCGAGAGCGGATAGCGTGATAACGGTTCACCGTTCACACCCAACACGGCACGAATAGAACGCAAGGGCATGAGGAATCCACCCGATGCCAATGTCTGATACATCTGTGCGACTTCAATCGGCGCAAGTGCCGCTGCCCCCAAAACAATGGAAGGGTAAATATTTAATGCACGTTTGATACCGAGCTGACGAATCGTTTTAACAATATTTTCAACACCCACATCCAGTGCCATACGTGCTGTCGGCACATTATAGGAATGTACCAATGCCTTATATAAAGGAACATTGCCACGAAATTCACCATCATAATTTTTAGGCGTCCATGTATCATCATCGGTTTGATACGTTAGCGGTGTATCTTCCAATATGGTTCCGAGATGGTATTTATCAGGCTGGGAAAGTGCTGTCAGATAAACGGCTGGCTTGATTGCTGAACCCACCTGACGCACTGCATCCAGTGCACGATTAAACCCAGCAAACTGTGCATTCCTGCCACCCACCACAGCCAGCACTTCACCACTGTTCCGATCAGTAACAATGGCCGCACCTTCCAGATTTTCAGGGACACTTTCAAAATCCTGTTCCAGACGTTTTATACGCCGGGATAATGATTGCTCTGAAACCTTTTGAACATGCGGATCAAGCGTGGTAAAAATGCGCAAACCCTCGGAGGTTAAATCCTCTGTTTGGTAATCACGTCGCAATTGCCGTTTCACCAAATCCATAAAGGCCGGCAC
>DAOVJZ010000197.1 GCA_030632035.1 Granulosicoccaceae bacterium
ATGCTGCTAGGTGGTTCGATGGCGTTTGCCGCTGATCCCAATGGCAATCACGATCATGGTGCAACGAGCTACACTCTTCAGGGTGATTGCGCCTTTTTACCCGCGGCTCGTGCCACTGAGTTTCATGGCAATGCAGGCACAGCAGGGCTGCGTCTGGGCATGGCAGGTAACCAGTGGGTGGTATTTGAAGATGCCTTACAGGCATTTAATTTGTACCGAGGTGAAGATAATTCTCAACCCGCTTACCGTACCAATGGTAAAGGTGTGACCTGGACTCTGGCTGACTTACAGGCAGAATCAAACCAGATTTATACCCAGTTGATCCCACCCGGTCAGATTCGTAAGCAAATCAAATCTGGTTGCATGACTTTGGGTAATGACGAAGATCGTAACTTCTTACCTGGCAACGTACAGGTAGACTTCGATGTGTTCGCGTCAACTAACTACAACCTGATGCAGGATTTGGCGAACAATGGTTTCATCGATGAAGCTGTGCCTTATATCCAAAATCGTCTGGATTTGATGGTGAAATCTGGAAATCCTGAAGGTATCGGTAATACTAATCATACTGGTGTTGGTCCATTCGACACCCAGTTCGATATTATTATGGATTTGTTGTCTGGTGATGTCATTGCTTCCTCGTTGGATCACATCAATGAAGGTATTCATAACGCAGCTAATGGTTATATGAAAAAAGCTCACGGTTATGTTAAAACAAATGATGCTGGTACATTGATTAATATGACTTACACGCTGGGTGATGAGGCTGGGACAGTAGTTTCACACAATATAACTGCCTCTGACTGGATCCAAGTTGCATTAAATGCGGTTGCTACTCCAGCTGCGAGTTCACCTAGTGCAGCACGTCTAGTTAGTCGTGATGCAGGTGAAAACCATGGCTCACATGATCTGTCTGCCAATGGCTGTGGTACAGCGGGTGATTACCTGTTCTGCGAATATGCTGTCTTGAATAAGGCTAATACCCATGAGTCACGTGTGCATCATGTTGAGACACCAAATGGTGTTGTAATAACTGTACCAACTGATGGTTATCAACCTGTTCATGTTGGCTTTGTCTGGATTACAGAACTGGCTTTCCAGATCAATGCTGGCAATACCGATGTAACCGGTATGAATGGAACAACTCTGTCTACTCTGGGTATTCCAAATACTGATGGTGTTAACGGTGACAAGATCTATTCACTGGCACTATTGGCTACATCTGAAAATGGAAACCAAGGTCGTTCTTTCATTAATTTCTTACGTAGCCCAGAAGGTCAAGCAGCTTATATAGCTGGTGGATTTACAGGTGTAGCAGATCCTGATGCAGGTAAGTGTTATGCCAGACCTGTATTGAACACGACGACTAATAAGATGGAATCAGCTGCTACAAACCGTACTGGCCCTGGAGCATGTGATGACTGGCTGGATAACGGTCAATTCTAATCGGTACAATGTATTTCGTTGTGTGAAATTATAATAATTAGAAGTTTCCTTCGTTAATTTAGCCCGTTCTCCTGTGATCCAGGAGAACGGGTTTTTCTTTTTTTCAGCGGGAGAAATTTTGAAGTATTGCTGGAATAATGCTGGAGTGTTTCTAACTGATTTCCATATCTTCAAGCAAGGCAGCAAGACGTTCCATGCGCTGAATGGGGTCATCTAATTGTAAGAAGTATTGTTTTTGCTCAAGTCGTATTGGCAGTAACTCCGCCAGGCGACTTCCTACCCAGCTGGCTTCGTCGTAATGTTTTTCCATTTTTATAAATGGATAACCAAGTTGTTCTAATAAACCCTGTAAAATTTTTGCTGCCTCAGAAAATTGTTCTGGTAATGGGCAGGGTTCTTCATTGTCTAGTAATTCAACCTCGGCCATCGTCAGTTGGTTTGATTGAATTTCCGTAGAAAGGATTTTGAATCGTTGTTTGCCCTGTGCAGTGATACCCAATAGGCCGTCGGGTTGCTGATTGAAATAGGATATTTCGCTGAGTGTGCCGGTTTCATAAGTATCGGCTGCCTTGCCAACTTCGGAACCTTCTTTGATCAAACAGACGCCAAAGCCTTTGTTATCTTTCATGCAGGAGCTCACCATATCAAGATAGCGAGGTTCAAAAATTCGCAGAGGCAGGGTGCCGCCGGGAAATAAAACAGCATGCAACGGGAATATTGGAATGGTAATGGTGCTCATAAATTTTATTCTTCCAGATCTTCGCCCCAGCGGGGGATCAGTGTCTGTTCTATTGAAAGATGGTCCAGTACGCGAGCAACAACAAAATCAACCAGGTCGTTTATGGATTTTGGTTGATGATAAAATCCGGGGCTGGCTGGCATGATGGTTACGTCTTGATTAGAAAGTTTGAGCATGTTTTCCAGATGGATGCTGGAGACCGGCATCTCGCGTGTGACCAGTATAAGCTGGCGTCGCTCTTTTATCATTACATCGGCGGCACGTTCGATAAGATCGCGACTTGAACCATGCGCCACTGAAGACAGTGTTGCTGATGAACAGGGGCAAATGACCATGGCGCGCGCGCTATTAGAACCACTTGCTACAGGCGACATCCATTGATCCCGACCGAAGACATGGAGTTGGTCAGGTTTTGCGTTATAGAGCTTTGAAAGAAAGGTTTGTTGTTCTTCAGGGCGCCCCGGCAGTTTGAGTTCTGTTTCTGTGGCAATCACTACTTGAGCTGGCGCGGAGATCATCAGGTAAACCTGCTTGTCTGCGGCCAGCAAACATTCCAGCAAACGTAAACCGTATTGGCTGCCTGATGCACCGGTTATAGCGAGTGTTATGCATTCTCTTTTCATGATGCGCTAGTTGGTTTTTGTTATGGAGTGCTGTTTTAAAGCAGTTAATAGTTTATCGTGAAGGCCACCAAAAGCTCCATTGCTCATGATAAGGACATGATCACCACTGCTAGCTGTTCTTGTCACATTCTCCACAATTGCATTGATATCAGTAAACACCTGAGCCTTGTTTTCAAGTTGTGTAGTGACGGTGCTTGAATCCCAGGGCAGGTCAGGCGGTGAATATAACATCACTGAGTCAGCACTGTTTAGAGATGGTCCCAGTGTATTTTTGTGTGTACCGAGGCGCATGGTATTCGAGCGTGGTTCCAGTATGGCAACAATGCGTGCATTGCCCACTTTGGCCCGCAAGCCAGCCAGCGTTGATTTGATTGCGGTGGGATGGTGGGCGAAATCATCGTAGATGGTAATGTCATTGATAACACCACGTACTTCCATGCGTCGCCTGGGGCTTATGAATTCTGCCAGGGCTTCAATAGCATAGTGAGTGGGTACACCGGCATGACGTGCAGCAGCAATCGCGGCCAGTGCATTGCTGACATTGTGATCACCTATTAACGACCAGTTGACGGTGCCCTGATCTTTTCCATCAAATAACACTTTGAAGACACTACCATCTGCTTGTTGCAGCTCGGTGCGCCAGCCCTCATTTTCAGTATCTGCATTTGATAATGTTTCCACCGGTGTCCAGCAACCTTTGTCCAGAACATTTTGCACATGTGTATCATTCTTCGGTGCGATGATGAGGCCATTGCTGGGTATTGTGCGCACCAGGTGATGAAACTGTGTTTCGATGGCTTCGATATTGGGAAAAATATCGGCGTGATCGTATTCC
>DAOVJZ010000088.1 GCA_030632035.1 Granulosicoccaceae bacterium
AATAAATCACTTTTTCTGTTTGTGCTATCCATCACCGATCTATCTCTCCAAACACAACATCCATCGTACCTATTACTGCAACAACATCTGCCAACATATGTCCACGCACCATTTCATCCATCGCTGACAAATGTGCAAAACCCGGCGCTCTTAATTTCAAACGATAAGGCTTGTTGGCTCCATCTGAAATAATATATGCACCAAACTCCCCTTTTGGCGCTTCAACAGAAGCGTACACTTCGCCTTCCGGCACACAATAACCTTCAGAAAATAATTTGAAGTGGTGAATCAGGGCTTCCATGTCGCCTTTCATATCAAGACGTTTTGGAGGAGTGATTTTATGGTTCTCGGAAATCACCGGACCCGGATTATTACGTAACCATTCGACGCATTGTTTAATAATGTAGTTGGACTGACGAAATTCTTCTACACGTACCAGATAACGATCATAACAATCACCGGTTACACCAACCGGAATATCAAAAAAGAGTTTATCGTAAACAGCATAAGGTTGTTTCTTGCGCAGATCCCATTCCACACCAGAACCACGTAGCATAGGGCCGGAAAAACCAAGTTGTTGCGCGCGCTCCGGTGAAACCACGCCAATACCGACTGTGCGTTGTTTCCAGATACGGTTATCAGTTAACAGGGTTTCATATTCATCAACCATTTTCGGGAAACGATTGGTGAAGTCTTCAATAAAATCGAGTAACGATCCCTGGCGAGCTTCATTTGAACGATCAGCATCTTTTTTACTGCGCCACTTGCTCGCTTCATATTGAGGCATAGTATCGGGCAAATCACGATATACACCACCTGGACGATAATATGTCGCGTGCATACGTGTACCGGAAACGGCCTCATAACAGTCCATTAAATCTTCACGTTCACGGAAACAATACAGGAACATGGTCATGGCACCCACATCAAGACCATGTGTACCTAACCACATCAAGTGATTCAGGATACGCGTAATCTCATCGAACATTACCCGAATATACTGGGCACGTTTTGGCACATCAACGCCCAACAGTTTTTCAATCGCCATAACATAGGCATGTTCATTACACATCATGGAAACATAATCGAGACGATCCATGTAACCGATATTTTGATTAAACGGTTTTGTCTCTGCCAGTTTTTCAGTACCACGATGCAATAAACCAATATGCGGATCAGCACGTTCTACTACTTCACCATCCATTTCCAGCACCAGACGTAATACGCCATGTGCCGCAGGATGTTGCGGACCAAAATTCATTGTGTAATTACGAATCTCTGGCATCTCAGCTTTCCTGTTTTTCTTCAGGTACTTCAGGTAATGGTTCACCACCATAACGACTATCGTGACGAATCACGCGCGGCGCATTAATACGGGTTGTAATACTGACGGGTTGATAAACAACACGTTTTTTGTCCGGGTCATAACGCATTTCCACATGGCCGGTTAAAGGGAAATCCTTGCGGAACGGATGACCGATAAAACCATAGTCGGTCAGGATACGTCTTAAGTCGGGATGACCTTCAAACATGATGCCAAACATATCGAATGCTTCGCGTTCAAACCAATCAGCTGATGACCAGGTTTCAATAACAGAATCAATTTTCGGGAATTCACTATCAACAAATGCACGCAAACGTAAACGCTGGTTTTTAGAATGAGAAAGCAAATGATAAACAACTGCAAAGCGTTCCTTTCTCCATTCGGTTATTTTTTCTTCTTCTGCATCACGTCCACGGCTAAAACCGGTTTCGGTTGCACGTTCTGTTGTCCAGTCCACATCACCATAAGTGGCATAGTCCACACCGCACACATCAACGAGTTGCTCAAAGGAAAAATCTTTTTCGTCACGTAACGTCTTGCAGGTTTCTGATAACTGATCGACAGGTACTTCCATCGTGATCTCGTTTTGATCGGAAAGTACGATTTCATTTTCAGGAAAACGTTCTTTGATTTTTTCGCAAAGCGCAGATTCGAACTTGTTTGTCATTATTATTAAAGCCTTTCCTGAATCTGCTTAACGCGCAATTGTATTGGTGCGTTTGATTTTTTTCTGGAGCTGTAAAATACCATACAACAAGGCTTCTGCTGTGGGCGGACAACCTGGCACATAAACATCAACCGGTACAATGCGATCACAACCCCGCACTACAGAATAAGAGTAATGGTAATAACCACCACCATTAGCACATGAACCCATGGAAATAACCCAACGTGGTTCCGCCATTTGATCGTAAACCTTGCGCAAGGCCGGAGCCATTTTATTAACCAGTGTACCTGCAACAATCATTACATCAGATTGACGCGGACTCGGACGAAACAAAATGCCAAAGCGATCCAGATCATAACGCGCACCACCGGCTTGCATCATTTCTACCGCACAACAGGCAAGACCAAATGTCATTGGCCACATGGAACCAGTACGTGCCCAATTGATTAGCGAATCAACCGAGGTTGTAACAAAACCTTCACGCATTACACCTTCTATTCCCATTCCAGTGCTCCCTTCTTCCATTCATAAATAAAGCCAATAACAAGAATGCCAAGAAAAATAAACATGGCACCAAAACCAAACCAGCCGATCTGGTCAAGCACGATGGCCCACGGGAATAAAAATGCAATTTCCAAATCAAAGATAATGAATAAAATAGCGACGAGGTAGTAACGCACATCAAACTTCATGCGCGAATCTTCAAAGGCTTCAAAGCCACATTCGTAGGGAGATAATTTCTCACTGTCAGGACGACGTGGACTCATAACGAATCCAACAGTAAGCAACATTGCACCGAATCCGAGTCCGACAAGCATAAAGATCAAAATTGGCAGATACTCTGCGAGCATGCTTGGTCTCTCCTCCACCCAGCCATTTTTAAGGCTTGTTTTTCTCGTTATATTTTTGGATTTAGTGTTCTCAAACCTGCCACAACACGAAGCAGATAAGGTCGGTCAGTCTAGGCCAGCGGCTAAACTTGTGTCAAGTTTGTCTGATGTAAGTATTATTTTGTATTACAAACAGTTACAGGATTTTTAGGGGTATAAATAATTGGTATGCAGGAAGTGCAGGTTACAGGAGGTAGGTAATAAATAATGAGGTCTATTTGTTATACAGATGTAACACCTGCCATCTGTCGTCTAAAACCAACCCTTTAAAAAAGGGATAAATAAAAATTATCTTAAAAATAAATAGCCTATCAAATATAAGAAAGAAAACACTTCAACTATTAGTGACAATATGCCAGCCTCAAATCAACCTCACTCTATTTCGATCAAGAAGGCTTGTACAATCTGCATGGCTATTAAAATTTAAAATTCTTGATCAAGCCTTGTAAAGAGACCGCTATTTGAGTGAGTTCTGCACTGGCCTCGGTTGTTTTTTCCGTACCCTCAGCAGTTTGTTTCGCAATATCATTAATATTGGTTACATTTTTGTTGATTTCTTCTGCTACCTGACTTTGCTCTTCAGCGGCAGTCGCTATCTGGGTATTAATATCTGAAATATTCGCAACCGATTTAGTGATGTTTTTTAAAGACTCCCCTGCTTCCGAAGCCTGATTTACACTGGCTTCTGCCGCCTTACGGCCATTTTCCATCACATCGACGGCTTCTTGAGTGCCTCCCTGCAAGCGTTCGATCATATTCTGAATTTCAGTTGTTGATTCCTGGGTACGACCGGCCAAAGTCCGCACTTCATCAGCAACCACGGCAAAGCCCCGCCCCTGTTCGCCTGCCCGCGCTGCTTCAATGGCCGCATTCAGAGCCAATAGATTGGTCTGTTCGGCGATACCCTTGATGACATCCAGCACTGATCCAATGCTTTCACTTTCAGCATGTAGTTTCTGGATAACCTGTGACGCATTTTCAACTTCACTAGCTAATGAACGAATCGAGGCAATATTATTGGCGACTATACCCTGGCCTGATTTTGCCTCATCGTTGGCCTGGTTTGCTGCAGTTTCAGCATTAGCCGCATTAGAGGCAACCTCTTGCACTGTTGCTGCCATTTCATTAACCGCTGTCGCCACCATATCAGTCTGGGTCTGCTGCTGGAGAATTTCATTACGTGTATTCTCGACAATGGATGTCATGTTTGCCGATGACCCTGTGAGTGCTTCCGTAGATTTACCAATTTCGGTAATAAACGTCTGGTGGTGATCTAAAAACTTGTTAAGTGATATCGCCAGATCGGTAAGTTCGTCTGAACCAGATTCATCAAGACGAATGGTTAAATCGCCCTCACCCTTGGCAAGCGTATTAATTGTTCCCGCAACATGATGCAGTTTTCTGTTAACAACGTATTCATATAAAAAATACATTGTGGCCATAATTACAGCCAATATCGCAACTAAAACAGAAATAATTTTGGTGCTGGTCACCTGATTCGCGGCCACATGTTCAGTAATATCAGTCTGTATTTCCAGGATTCCGCGCACATCACCCATTTTCCAATCATTCTTTGGCGTATCCGAATGGCTGTTATGACAAGAGACACACGCTTCGGCCACCATCTTGTCAGCAATTGCAATACGCATGAAAGTACCGGAATCTGTTTGTTGTGTTACAGAATAAAATTTTTCTGGATCACTGTTAATCTTGTCCCATGCGGTCTGCTGAAATTCATCAAGCTGGCGTTGCTTTCTGTTCGGGAAAGGGTATGCACTATACAGCTTAACCTGGGTACCCTCTTCTCCCAGTAATTTACTCAGATCGTGAATCATAGTGGCTGGGAGTGGAATCGCCTTGTCATTGCCCTCATGGTCAATTGCCGGACGCATATCAGAGCCTTTAAGTACCTTCTTGACGATGTTCTTTACATAGTATTTTCTCAGCACCTTATATTGGTTGGCGGTTTGTTGTGCGGCAAATTGCACGCTGTCTGTCATTCGATCATTGATGGCAGAAGGAATGTAGAAAATCAAAACGACAAGTCCTACACCAAATATCGTCAAGATAGGGAGAGACATTTTCCAGAACAGGCTGTGCATTCTTTTCATGTTATTTGACCCCATCAAATTACCGCCAATTCGATATTGGCTCTAAAATTGTTATGTACTTCAATGATATAACGGCCGTAATACCATGATTCTTTAATGGTTTTTTACTCTCTGAATTGATACCGATTCAAGACGATCAATAGGGCAAAGTTATTGATCTTTATGCTTTTCTCTAACAAGCTATTTTAACAACACAGGAAGGATTGCACAGGTGCATTTTTCTGCTTGGTCTTGATGGATAATGGAAGGAACATGGGAGATAACCCCCTCAAAGCGTATAGAGCGATGAGTAATATCTCTCACCACTAAACATTAACAACTCAACACTGATTTTAAGATGGTGCCGATGGCCGGAGTCGACAATTCTGTCGGGAACAGAATTGGACATGCAAAGCATGCCCGAAGGGTGCCGGCCATGGATGGCCTGCATCCACCGGCACGGAGAAGTGCCGGTTCGACCTTCTAATTTCTGGGAAATATCAAAAACCATTTTTGAAAGAAGAATATTTGGTGCCGATGGCCGGAGTCGAACCGGCACAGCTTACGCCACTACCCCCTCAAGATAGCGTGTCTACCAATTCCACCACATCGGCTAATAGATTACGGAATGTTTATTCCGGTACTGCGGGAACATCTGACTCAGAGGAAGGGCCGCCAGGAATAACGGGCACATCATCAGCTGCCGATTCTTTCTTTGGTATAACAGGTGCTTCGACCTGAGTCTCGGGCACCAGTTGATCGAGCACACTGGTCTTTTGGGAGCTTTGTCCTGCTATATAGGCCAGAGCCAAACTGAGCGCAAAGAAGACGACGGCCAGAATACCGGTTACGCGGGTCAGGAAATTACCTGAACCCTGACTACCAAATACGGTTGCAGATGCCCCGCTACCAAATGCGGCACCGGCATCAGCACCCTTACCGTGTTGAACCAGGATCAGTCCAATCAGTGTCAGTGCGACAATAACGTGGATTATTAATAAAATTGTTTGCATATAGTTAACCTGCTGCCTTACCTATTGTCAGGAAATCGTTTGGTTTAAGGGATGCACCACCGATCAGACCACCATCGATATCGGCCATACCTATTAATTCAGCGGCATTGCCTGCATTCATACTGCCGCCGTACAAAATTTGTACTTTTTCTGCGACACCGGCATCCAGTGATGCCAGTTTACTACGAATAGCAGCATGTGTTTCCTGTGCCTGTTCCGGGGTTGCTGTTTTGCCAGTACCAATGGCCCAGACGGGTTCATAGGCAATCACACCATCGCCTATTGCTGAAATCCCAACGCGATCAATCACTACATCCATCTGACGATTGACCACTTCTTCGGTAATGCCCTTTTCGCGCTCTTCCAGTAATTCACCAATACACAGGATGGGTTTCAACCCTGCTTTCAGTGCTACATCATACTTGTGTGCCACTATTTCATCAGTTTCACCATATAGAGAGCGGCGTTCCGAGTGACCCACAAGCACATATTTACAACCA
>DAOVJZ010000127.1 GCA_030632035.1 Granulosicoccaceae bacterium
TGATTTATTGCCGGTTGAAGTAACCGCAGATGATATTGAAAGAGTGCGTGCGGAGTTGCCGGAGTTGCCGGATCAAAAACGAGATCGATTTATGAGCGACTATGAACTTAATACAGAAGAAGCCGGTATTCTGACTTCAAGTCGTGAAACCGGGGATTACTTTGAAGAGGTGGTCAAGGTTACCGGTGGTAAACCCAAAATTTGTGCCAACTGGGTTATGGGTGAATTATCCGGTGCGCTTAATAAATCGGATATCTCAATTACAGCAAGCCCGGTAACAGCCAAAATGCTGGGGGGTATGATAAAACGTATTGCGGACAATACTATTTCAGGCAAGATTGCCAAGCAGGTATTTGAAGCCATGTGGAATGGTGACGGCGATGCGGACATCATTATTGAAAACAAAGGCCTGAAACAGGTTACCGATACCGGCGCGATTGAAAAGATTATTGATGAAATCCTTGCCGCCAATACAGCACAGGCAGAACAATACAGAGCGGGCAAGGAAAAGATGCTGGGCTTTTTTGTTGGTCAGGTAATGAAGCAAACGCAGGGCAAGGCTAATCCGGCCATTGTGAATGAACTATTAAAGAAAAAACTCAGTTCCTGATAAAATCGGGTTCTGCGGGTCTATCCTGAACCTGTACTATTTCTTGTGGGATAGGCGAAACACGATCAGGAACAGACCGGGCAGTCGGGATCTTTCTTGAGTTTCACACTTCGCCATTCCATGGTTTTTGCATCCAGTAATAATAATTTTCCCGTGAGTGTTTCACCCAGCTTTAACAATACCTTGATGGCTTCCAATGCCTGAATACTGCCAATGATTCCCACTAGCGGCGCGAGTACACCGGTTTCGGTACATGATTCATCCAGTTCTTCACCTTCCTTGTATAGGCAACGGTAACACGGAGAACCTGCCTGTTGAGGATTGAACACAGAAACCTGAGCTTCCATTCTGATAGCAGCACCAGACACCAATGGTGTTTTTGTTGTAACGCAAGTTTGATTGATAGCAAAGCGGGTAGTGAAGTTATCTGTTGCATCAACGACCAGATCTGATTTTTTAACTTCATTCATTAGTTCATCTTTATTTAATCGATGACTGATAGTATGTACTTTTATATCGGGATTTAGGGAAAGTAGTGTTTCCTTTGCAGAGTCGGTTTTGTTTTTTCCAATATCATTTTGGCTATGGGCAATCTGACGTTGTAGATTGGATAATTCAACCTTGTCATCATCAACAATAGTAAGTTGGCCAATACCTGCAGATGCAAGATACATTGCAACAGGGGAACCTAGTCCACCCATGCCGATGATTAACACATGTGAATCCAGTAATGTCTGCTGACCTGGCACATCAATTTCTGGCAACATAATTTGCCGACTATAGCGCAGGAGTTGTTCGTCGTTCATAGGTTAGGATTTGAAAGTTTTAATGTTAAAAAGAATGATGGCTTTAACGGTATTCACGCCAATAGCGTGGTCGTTCATCACGGCAACCATGTTTGAGTTGTTGATAACGATTAATAAATATATCACGGGTACATTTACACTGATCAGAACAACAACCGAGGTTGGCACGTTGGGTTTCTTCCGTATAGTAATAAAGAGAACGCTTCAATATAGAAAGCAGACTGTTGTCCAGATGGAAGCCCAGTTCAATCAAGGTGTCTTCAATCAGTTTAAGTGTAATGTTCAGTACGTTGTAAGTAAGCTGAACATGCGTGGGTGCGACCAGAGAGACGGTTTCAATACCTTGTATACCATTTAATAATAATACAGCTGTTCTGGCCTGTTCCTTGTCCGGATGCAGGACAGAAAAATGAATATCTCGTGTTTTAAGAATATCCGGCTTATCTGTATACATACATTCATGCTAACGCGTGTGCAGAAATTATCAAGCCGGTTTTTAATGAATAAGGTGAAAGTGGGATTAATTGGATAGTTTGCCAAGAGTAATACGTTCGAGACTGGCCAGATCGCAGATGGTCTGTATATCCGTGTAACCGTGTTTTTCTAGCAGCTTTCTGACGGCTTCGCCCTGCTCATAGCCATGTTCAAAGGCCAGTACTCCCCCGGGTTGCAAGTGCTGATGGGCTTCCCGGGTAATTTGTTCAATACATGCCAACCCATTATTTCCGGCGATCAGAGCAGAATCAGGTTCAAATTTTACATCGCCCTGTTTGAGATGGGGATCACTTTCAGGAATATAAGGTGGGTTGGAAACAATCACATGAAAGCGTTTCCCTTCCAGTGGTTCAAACCAGTCACCGGTAATGAACTGGATATTATTTATATTGAGTTGTTGAGCATTATATTTTGCGATACTGAGTGCATTGTCAGAAGTATCGGTTGCAATCACCGAACAGGCAGGCCGTTCATTTGCAATGGCCAGTGCGATGGCACCACTGCCTGTTCCCAAATCAGCAATTTGCCATGCAGTATTTTCTGGAATTTGTTCCAGTATTTTCTCAACGAGTATTTCAGTATCATGTCTTGGGATCAGGGTGTCCGGTGTGACTTTCAATTGCAGGGACCAGAATTCCCTGTTGCCGGTAAGGTGGGCAACCGGTGTTCCTTGTTTTCTTTTTTCGATTAGGTTTAAAAACCGGTTTTCATCATCAGCAGCAATGTCTTTTTCCGGGTGGGCAAAAAGATAACTGCGTCCTACCTTAAGGATATGGGATAACAATACTTCGGCATCAAGTCGAGCACTGTCAGAGTTATGCAGGTTATTTGAGGCTGTTGTTAAAAGGTGGCTAATATTCACAACGGGTTTTAATGGAACTATTAGTCAGCTAGAGCAGCAAGTTGGTCGGCCTGATATTCATTAACCAGAGGATCAATAATTTGATCAATACCGCCTTGCATAATTTCATCCAGTTTGTACAAGGTCAGGTTGATGCGATGATCCGTCATGCGACCCTGTGGGAAATTGTAAGTACGGATGCGTTCTGATCGATCACCACTGCCAACCAGATTACGGCGGGTTTCGGCCTGTTCAGAACTTTGTTTATCCTGCACTTCTGCCAGCAACTTGGCTTTTAATAACGACATCGCACGTGCACGATTCTTGTGTTGAGAACGTTCATCCTGACATTCGATTACAAGCCCGGTTGGTAAATATGTCAGACGAATAGCAGAATCAGTTTTGTTTACATGCTGGCCACCGGCACCGGATGCACGGAAGGTATCCACTTTTAAATCTGCCGGATTAACTTCAATTTCATCGATCTCATCGGCTTCTGGTAAAACAGCAACCGTACAGGCTGAGGTATGGATACGACCCTGTGATTCAGTTTCCGGGACACGTTGCACACGGTGTACACCGGATTCAAATTTTAGTCTGGAATAGGCCCCCGTACCGTCAATACGTGCAATGATTTCCTTGTAACCGCCATGTTCGCCTTCACTGGCGTTGATAATTTCTACCTGCCATTTCTGGATTTCGGCATAACGCGAATACATGCGGAACAAATCGCCTGCAAAAATAGCGGCTTCATCACCACCGGTACCAGCACGTATTTCAAGGAAAATATTTTTATTATCATTGGGGTCGGTTGGCAGCAGTAATTTATTCAGCTCCAGTTCCTGCATTTCTTTTGTATCTTTGGCCTGTTTGAATTCTTCTGCGGCCATGGCACGCATATCAGCATCTTCATCTTTCAGCATTTGTTGTGCTGACTCGATATCATCCAGCGTTTTTTTATATTTCTGGAAACATTCTACGACAGGTTTTATCTGTGCATATTCACGAGAAAGATCACGATAACGATTTTGATCGTTAATAATATCAGCATCAGAAAGCAACGCATTTAATTCTTCCATGCGTTCATTGATATTTTCGAGTTTGCCAAGTACAGAGGGTTTCATAACAACGGATTCAGTTTAAGGGGATGATTTATTCATCATCCAGATTGAGCAGGATACGTGCGGCTTCTAGTAGATCATGACGGCCTTCATAACTGGCCTGTTTCATTTGCACACTGGGTTGGTGTACCAGTTTGTTGGTTAACTGATTGGCCAGTTCTTCCATAACTTCTTCTGTATTGTCACCATTAGCGAGTCTTCTTTTTGCTTTATCCAGCATTTCCTTGCAAATATCTTCAGCATTTTCACGGTAGTTTCTCACCAGTGAAACAGCCTCCAGTGATTGTAGCCAGTTCATGAAGTGCTGGACTTCGGTATCAATGATTTCTTCAGCTTGTTGTGCTGCTTCCTGACGTGATTTCATGCCTTCATCAATGATCTCTTTTAAATCATCAACACTGTAAAGGTATACATCCTGCATTGCGCCCACTTCCGGCTCAATGTCACGTGGTACGGCAATATCAACCATGAAGATTGGTCGATGTTTGCGTTGTTTGATAGCACGCTCTACTGTGCCTTTCCCTAAAATAGGTAACTGACTGGCTGTTGATGAAATAACAATATCAGCCTCTGCCAGATGTTCAGGCATTTCACTTAGCGCAATGGCCTTGGCATTAAATTCTTTTGCCAGCAGGCTGGCGCGTTCAATGGTGCGATTGGCTACGATCATATTTTCAATACCGCTCTCATTAAGATGACGTGCGGTTAATTCAATTGTGTCACCCGCGCCAATTAACAAAGCAGTATGTCCAGTCATATCACTAAAAATTTGTTTAGCCAGACTAACGGCGGCAAAGGCAACTGATACCGGACTACCACCGATGGCGGTATTAGTGCGTATACGTTTGGCAACAGAAAAAGAATATTGAAACAATCGGTTTAGGAAGATACCCAGTGTGCCAGCCTTGCTGGCAATGGAATAGGCATCCTTGAGTTGTCCCAGAATCTGGGGTTCACCCAGCACCATGGAATCCAGTCCGCAGGCTACACGCAATACATGGCGTACTGCTTCCTGATCAGGATGCATGAATACATAGGGTTCAATCTCGCGTTCATCAATCTGGTGATACTGGCTGAACCATTTCACGACAGAATCTTTATTGCTGTTGTCGATCTCGCAATAGATTTCAGTACGGTTACAGGTTGACAGGATGGCGGCTTCATTCACATCTGGACAGTCACGCAAGGTATTCAGTGCCTGATCTATTTTTTCCGGGGCGAAAGATACCTTTTCCCGTATTTCTACAGGGGCGGTATTGTGGTTAATACTAAAGGCCAGTAGTGACATATAAAGTGCCTGATATAGCTGGTTATAGAGTTCAAAAAATTACAAAATACAGTTAAA
>DAOVJZ010000203.1 GCA_030632035.1 Granulosicoccaceae bacterium
AAACACCTCATCATTTTCAGTGGCCACCGTTAAAATAGCGGTAATCTCTTCTCGTAGTGAGGCTACTGCTGAGGCGCGGATATCACCATGGAAATTTACAACATAGACGCGCTTTTTCTGGGTCCCACCCTTTAACTCTTTAACGATTCCTTTTAGTTTTTCTTTTTCGTCTTTAAGATATTTTTTTAATCCTTCCTTATGCAGCATATTGACGTTCATTGCCATTGCCATGTCGGCATACTTTTTATTTAATTTTTTGACTTCAATATTATCTTTTTCTTCCGACTGTTTTCTTCCAGCCATAACAACAATAAACAGCACCACTGCGGCAATCGCAAGCACAATGGTTACTGTTTTCGCCAAAAATAGTCCGTAATTAAAAAAGAATTCTGTCACTGTATATTCGCCGTCTCAAAATAAAAATATCACACAAAATAATGAACCAGGGGTCAGCCCCATTACCTTATCACCTCACTACTTGAGCCCTATCCAGTACGCCTATAATAGCCTATCCGGAGAGTCGGGGTATGAATAAGCCCACTTACGATGAACCCAATTGTATTCAACCGGTTGAAATTCAATCGACAGAAAGAAAAAGATAACGAAGTGATTATATTTTATTCCCTCCGCCCCCTTTAATTCAGCATCGGTAACTGGTTAATCTTCAGTCATTGATTGTTTCACCAAACTCTTACTAATCTCCACCATCGCAAGCGTGTCGAGCTTGCAATAGCTCAACAGGTCCTGTGTTAACTTTTCTTTACCATCGGTACTCCTCATATCCCTAATGATATCCAGATAACTCTGCTGGGCCTGCGTGCCATCTTGCACATCACCAAGATCACTGTATTTCAGATCCGGCGCCAGGCAAGGTAACACTTTCTTGATCGACCAGGAGCCTCGCATATCAGGGTGGTAATAGTAGGTCTGGACAATTGGGAGCAGATCAAAGATCCGCTCGTTCAGTGCCAGCAACTGTGACGATAGATCAGAAAACTCTTCGGCAAGGCTTCTTATCACCATTTTCTCAAATGCCTGATTGTAGACAATGATGGGCCCGTCTTCTTTGCACGTTTTGACCAAGGCCTCGGCAAAGTCCTGCCGGGGATCGTTACCGCTGACATCCAGAAATTCTTCATGTTCGAGGTCGCCATTTTCATTTTCGATATGACACGACCACTGAAATGGCAATTGCTGGTAAGGCTGCGTCCCCTCCCAGATGGGAATAGCAAACTGGATACTTTCGAAGTCCAGGTAATAACGCGGGTAATCCAGTTGCTTCAGGATTTCTCCCGCTTCAGGCAGTAACTCTGCTTTACCTTCAATAGTGACGTTACGCACCCGGATATGATTGTCACTATTCAACATGTCGAACGGTATATCCCGAATATCGGTTATCCCGTTAGCCAGCAGCGTTGGAACAATCCTGTGCCCACGGGGTAACAGGCCCACCGGATATTTCGTATCCACCGTTTCACAGTATTGCCGGAACTCACACAGGTAAGGTTGTTTACAATGGCCCGTGATGTGCACCTCGGGTTCTGGTCCGGCCAATACCTGTTTGAAGTCTTCGACATTTTTCGGCACCACAGACCAGCGAGCTTTTACTTTATCGGTGATGTCTTCCTGAATGAACAGTCCGTCATAATCATGATCCCCTTGATACACAAATTGATTGTTCACATGCATCAGCTTGATGCGGTTGATCGCCAGCCCAGCCTGCTCTGCTGTTTTGGCCTGTATGGACACATCATCAATGAAGTGATCCTTGACCGACGTGGCAGCCTTGATCTCGATCAGATCCCACTGATCGCCAACCCGTTGTAATACATCCACGAACACTTCCACGTCGTTGGCGGTAAAGGCTGCCTGGAAGATGGTCTCGACCGAGGAATCATCAAGCAAGTGCTGTGTCTGCTCGAAGGGGTCATCACCGCCAAAACGTTTTACCGTGATGCCATCCGAAAACTCACGCTCGGCATGTTCTTCCACCACTTCACCGGTGATGCTGGCTGGCGTTTTGGTTTTGGACGCGTGCTCCTTATGGCGGATCATCAGGTGCAGGTGTTTGGGACATTGCAGTCCCGCCATAAGGTTGGTCTTGGTCAATCGCATGAGTCTAGGATAGCGTAAAATTAATTAGGGTCAGAGAGTTTATGCTCGGAGGGTGCAATTGTTTCTAATATTAGAGAATATTGTGCCCTGAGCGTTGTTGATAAACAACGTGAGGAAATACTCGGTCTCCGTTCCAGACTCGACTCTACCGATTCCTTCCATGGAATCGTCTTGGGGTGCTCTCTGACCCGATTTTCTCATATTGTTTTACTTCTCACTCAATGGGAATCACTACTTAACAACACATTGGGATATAACGCCCCGGTTTGCGGCCACCCAATTATAAACAGGTCGGCCAACGAGTTTACTCAATACGGGTATGTAAAATAATGGCGCTTGCCACCATAGAGCCGGTACTCGTAACACTGCATATCGATAAGCATCAAATCCCGGTAAAGCTTTGTCGTCTTCAGTAACTAGATAAAGCGCCTTATCGACTTTTTCGCTGGAAACAACCGGCGAAGGATTGGTACGGTAATCACGCACACTGATTTGGCTTAGGCCATCAAAGGCCAGGAAATAAGCCATTGCGCGTTTACAAAACCCGCACTCACCGTCGTATATCATTTCCATTTGACCCATTTTCTTCTTCCACCATTTACCCGCGTTTACGTACCAATGTCTACGCATAAAGGCAACATGGCCGCATATCATTACGGTAGCAAAAAAATACATGCCCATCATAATCGCGATACTAATGTGCAAAAAGAACGCACCCACCAGGAAATAAGGTCGTGTTTTGAATCCCCAGATGAGGAAGGCATATCCAATCTCAATGAAAATCGTGCCAAATGCCATCAGATTTATCATCCAAAATTGATCCGCAAATAAACCCATGGGGAAAAACGCCACTTCATTGTTATTCAATGCAACCCATGGCGCCACGCCAGACCACCACATATCACCAAACAGTTTCTCAATGCCGGCTGAAAAATAAATAACGGCCATTTGCAGTTGCATCAAGCGCTGACATGCAAACCCTCGCTGACTGGTGGGCAGATCAGGGCGAGAACCTATCCCATGCTCATTCTTGTATTTTCTTACTTTGCGCGCACGATCAAGACTCAGCGCACTGCCAATAGGAGCGACACAAAGTATAAGCAACAAAGCGATCAGAACAGAATCTACGCCATAATAAAGGAACTCATTACGATTGTAATAGCTAATGTGGCCAATCAACACAAGCCACTTAACCCACTTTGTTTGCCAGCCGACCATTAAACAAAAACATAAAACCACAAAAACATAATGGTAAGTCAACAACTGCCAGGCCTGATCAAAATAAAGGAAAAAAGAAAACGAAGTAAACTCACTCATCTCGGGAACAACCGCACGACTAAATATTCCCGACTCACCATACAGTGCCAGGATATCGGCAGGCGCATACATGGCATAATTGAAGAACATCAAAAATCCAACTCCTATGCGGCTCACCTCAAT
>DAOVJZ010000147.1 GCA_030632035.1 Granulosicoccaceae bacterium
CAGTTCTTCATAGCGTTTACGGAATATTTCTTCCAGATCGTCAATCACCTCGATTGCATCGCGGCCTTCCATCATGTGCTGTGACATCAGCGGTGAAATCTCATCCAGCATGGTTTGTTTATTTATCATGGGATAAGTTGCCGACATACGTTTAATTGCAGCTACAACACTTTCTTTTTCTGGACGGAGAATATCTTCTGGTTCTGGAACAACAGTACGAACAATACTTATTTCCTGCTCACCTGTTTGAATCTGATCTGAACGAATCAATAGAAACTCGGCAAAAGCGATCAAGGTATTCTGATCGCTTGTTGAAAGCTGTTCAAGAATTTTCAGAAATTTCTCTTCTTGTGATGACATAAAACAGAATTAACTAGATCGTATCGTTTTTGTGCTCTGTACAGTAGTTACGTGCAAACTCGAGTAACTCATCCATTGCGCGCATACGGAATTTCTGTTTTTGGTGCACAAAAGAGAATGGTCTTTCCAGAGGTGGATCCAGTTCTTTCTCAACCAGAGTTCCCAGTTTCATTTCCTTGGCAATAGTCGCTTTGGAAACAACCGAGATGCCCATTGATGCCTCAACCGCACCTTTAATGGCCTCAGGACTGCCCAGCTCCATTGTTATATTAAGCTCGTTAGGATTTAAACCATTTTCTGTCAGGTGTTCAACAATTACCTCACGGGTACCAGAACCTTCTTCGCGGCAGATATAGGGATATTCCAGAATTTTTGCCAATGGAATGGATTTCTCATTTTCCAGTTCATGATTCTTTGGCAGGATTACAACCAATTGATCCATACGACAGTTCTCTACTGCCAGATTTTTATTGCTAACCGGCGCTTCTACAACACCCAAATCAATAACATTATTTTCAACCATGGAAACAATGCCTTCTGTATTTGATACTTTAAGTCTTACACCAACATCCGGATATTTTTGCCTGAAGTCGCCTAATAATGCCGGTAACATGTATTCTGCAATCGTGGTACTGGCACCAATGATTAATATGCCACTGATCTCCCCCGTTAACTCGCGAACTGCATTATCCATCTCGCCATAGAGTTGAAAAATCTTTTCAGCGAAATCATAGACCCGTTTCCCTGCATCGGTCAGACTGATCCGGTTGTGAGTTCGATCAAACAAACGTGTATTAAAATATTCTTCCAGCTGACGCACCTGAAAGGTCACAGCGGGTTGGGTCATATGAAGGGATTCTGCAGCCTTGGTAAAGCTAAGTAGTCGGGCAACGGTGTGAAAAACCTGTAATCTGCGATCAGCCATGAGAGGGTTCCTGATTTATCTCTGATTTGGTCGTGCCAAGTACGTGAATTTTACCAGATTATTAGCAATATAAATATATATTATAATGGTAGAAGTGAATGATCGGGGCAATCACTCAGCTGAAATGGCTGATTCCACCTTTCCGGTACGAACCTTGTCGAGATAACCACATACGACCTCTGCCCCATCCAGTATACGTGGACCATGGCGTTGCAATATGGATGGCGGCACAAGAAACAGGTGATTATTTTTAACTGCCTGCAATTCTGTCCATTTTTCCCAATGAGCTAAAGAATTAAATTCAGTATCTGATTCAGTCTCGCTGGAAATTATGGCAGCAGGATCACGTTGTACAACAGATTCCAGACTGATTTTTATTGCCGGCTTTTCCAGTTCATCAAAAATATTTTTACCACCACATAATTTGATCACATAACTGATCAGATGCTTTCCACCCACTGTCATCAGGGGATCGTGCCATATCTGATAAAACACCGTGACCTTGGTACGATTGGCATAATCATTCTTCAGCTTGCGATGACGTTTATGAAATTTTTTCACCAATTGGTTGGCCACCGTTTCTGTTCCGGCCAATTGGCTAAAACGCACCAGTGTTTTTGTAATGTCATCAATATTTTTGGGTTCACTTTCAAAAACAGTCAATCCCATTTGTTTCAGTTTTTTTATCTGTTTTTCAGGGTTGCCTGAATGCCATGCAACGATCAGATCCGGTTTCAGTGCAGCAATTTTTTCAAGATCCAGAGAAAAACCACTCCCTACAACAGGTAATTGTTTGGCGGCTTCAGGAAAATCACTGTGCTCAACAACACCCACTACTTTGTCTCCCGCACCTGCAGCAAACAGCAATTCGGTAATGTGAGGAGACAAACTGACAATACGATCAACAGGTTTGGGGAAAGAGAGTGTTTGTTTTACATCATCTTCAATGATGATACGAACAATCTGACCTGCATTCACCGGAAGTGAATAACAAAGAATGAAAAAAATTGACAATCGGTATATCAAAAACAAAACACGCCTCTTTTTATTCAGCCTGCAAAACCTGCCAGTGTTAGAAGTGTGATAATGAATACCCAGACAAGCAATGTGCGCCAGACCAATCCCATTGCGGCACGGACAGGATCCACAGCAATTTCACTGGTTTGAGAATCATCACCCTCTGCTGGTATCACCAGTCGCAAGGCTCCCATTCCACTTGCCACTAATGCTTCATTACTCGAATCTATCCAATCAGCTTCCAGTTCATCTGAACGTGCTTGCCAATTATGCAGGGCATCTTCAAAATTTCCCATAACTGCAAAACCCAAGGCAGTCAGTCGCGCCGGAGCCCAAATCAAAATACCATTCAATCGCGTGACTGCTTTTACAAAGCCCTCACGTTCTTCTTCACTTCCGATAACAATATTGGCTAGTAAATTACCTGCACGAAACAAAACAGCACCAACAGGCCCCAAAATTGCAAACCAGAATATAACGCCAAATATTCTTTCCAGACTCTGGGACAACACACCTTCTGCAATTGTTTTTGTATCTGCTGATGCACCCTTGCCCAGTAAATCCTCGGTACGTGTATGCACAGCCTCTTCGTCATTCTCTTCTACTGCCTGGATCAGGCTGTCAGTATCTGCATCCAGATCCCTTGGTCCCAGACATAACAACAAAACAGCAACCGCACCCAGAAATGAAAGAAAACCAAACAGAATCATATCCAGAATACTAAAGACAACAACCGCACCCAGAATAATCGGTGCCAGAACTGCAATCACACCACCTGGGCCAGACCAGAAACTGTTGCTCCCTATATGCTGGAACATCCATTGATAGTAACGCTGAAACCAGGTGTGCTCACGCCACCCATGCACAGTATCAATAATACGTTCCAGTAATAATGCAATTAAAATACTCAACAGGGTCATAAATTTGGTTCTCTCTCTTAATCAGAGGTTCTTTTAGCCAATGATGATGAATAATCATAGACAAGTCCATGATTAACTACAAAAACTATAGGAGCCTGCCGGGTTCAGGGGTTCGTTACGAGCAAGGAGGGAGAACGAGAACAAATTTTTCCGATTTCGAGGCGCATAGTAGACCTACGCAACGAGAAATCGGGGAAATTTGGGCCGCTCTCCCTCCGGCGCAGTAGAATCATCCTGAATCCGGCAGGCTCCTAACCCAATTGTTGAAACAAATTCTGCCAGTCAAAGGCCGAACCAGGGTCAGTTTTACGCCCTGGGGCGACATCACTATGCCCGACAATACGCTCATTACTGATATCAGGATAAATCCGTTTCAATTCCACAATCACCTGTGCCAGCTTTTCATATTGCACATATTCATAAGGGATGTCATCTGCACCTTCCAGTTCAATCCCGATAGAAAAATCATTACACCGATCACGGCCGTTAAAATGGGATTCTCCGGCATGCCATGCACGTTTATTAAAGGGAACATATTGCACAATCTCACCATCCCGACGAATCAACAGATGTGATGAAACCTGCAAATCACAAATCTCCTGAAAATACTCATGGGCTTCGGGATCAAGCTTATTAGTAAAGAAATCGTCCACCCAGCATCCACCAAACTCACCGGGCGGTAAACTGATACCGTGCACCACAATCAGATTGATCGCTTCATGCTCTGGCCGTTCATCACAATTAGGAGACGACACATAGCGTGCCTCGTCAAGTAATCCACTGTTCTGGTCAATATTCATAAGAATAATTTAAAAGTCTAACAAACACATAATAACAAAATTTCAAAGATTCTCCCCCTGTTATGCCTATAATATAAAAGGTATGCTGATTAAATAGACTGACCCAATGGAACATTCTGCATTTGATACCATCCTGATATTGTTAATAACGGCTGTTATTACCATTTCTTTTTGCCGGCTTCTTAAGTTACCCAATATTATTGGCTATCTGATCGTAGGTGTGCTGGTCGGCCCATATGGTTTTGGCTGGATTGCAGATAATAGTGAAACCCGGTTTCTGGCCGAGTTTGGTGTTGTATTTCTTCTGTTTACTATTGGTCTGGAGTTCTCGCTGGCACGCCTGCTCGCCATGCGAAAAACGGTGCTGGTTCTTGGCACATTACAGGTGGTCAGTACTCTACTGATCGTCGGTCTAATCTGTAAACTAATTGGACTGAGTAACGATACTGCCTTTGTTATCGGTGGTATTCTGGCCATGTCTTCCACTGCCATTGTGATCCGACAACTATCGGAACAACTGGAACTGCACTCCCGACATGGCAGACAAGCAGTGGGGATTCTGCTGTTTCAGGATCTGGCTGTCATTCCACTATTGATCCTGATACCGGCATTGGCCGACACACATCAACATGTCAGTGAATTATTATTCTGGGCGCTAGGTAAGGGCATTATTGTCTTGATCGTCATGTTATCGATTGGTCACTGGCTATTGCGCCCTATTTTTCATACCGCTGCCAAAGCACGATCTCCTGATCTGTTCATGTTAACCGTTTTATTATTCAGCCTTACTGCCGCATGGTTAACCCATGCCGCCGGTCTATCACTTGCGTTGGGTGCATTCCTGGCA
>DAOVJZ010000013.1 GCA_030632035.1 Granulosicoccaceae bacterium
AACTCTGCCCAGGTTTTCTGAACATAGTCCGATTTCCAGGTCACAATGCGTTTATTATCTTCCTCAATTAATGACAGTGCCTGCCCAACCTCCCGCGCACTGGTAACCAGTGTTTGATCGAGCACCTGTATAGTGACAGTTGCACCCGTCACCATATCTAGCTCAACCGTCTCGAGCTTGTCTCCATGATCTATAGATCTGGATTTTATTGTGTCTGTTGTTTGTCCTCTATCACCGAAAAAACCGGTTGAGACAATCTCGAAGTGATCAGTTATAGAGTATCCAATATATTGTTCTATGAATTCATTCAGCACCGACTCAGGGATTCCAACAAGCAGGATGGGTTCAGAGTGATGAACGACCTTGCCCCCAATAATCATGCCATCGGGGGCAATAGCAATCAACGTAACAAGTGGCTTACCCGAATAAGCCGGGATATCAACCAGATCAGTTGATAAAAACAAGTAACCAATAACCTTGTTATTCCTAAGCGCTTCCAGAACCGGTATATTTAATTCATCAGCCTGCCGAAATTTATCAGCCCAGGGAATTATACTCTTGCACTCATAACGACTACAAAAAGGCCGACCATCTTTCAACGTCAACTGCGCTGAATATGCCTGTCCGGCTATCAGCAGGAAAATGACAGCAAAAAACACACTTTTAATAACATTAAACATTAAATAAAGCCCACACGATCACTTAAATACATCCCACAATGTATCCAAAAATTAAACTATGTATTAGAACAGGTAATTGATCCAGAGCAATCAGTAAAACAGGTTCTCCCGATCTTCCTGTTTGATCGGGAGAACCGTATCATCCTGACTTTATGTGACAATCATACGACCGCGCATCTCCAGATGCAGGGCATGACAGAACCACGGGCAGTAATACCAGAACACACCCTTATTGGGCACCTTGAAGGTAACCGAAGCAGTTTCTTGCGGGGAGACACCAACGTTAACATCGTGTTGACTGATACATATGCCGTGTGACAAATCTTCGACCCTGTCATTATTAGTCAAAACAATTGTCACGGTATCGCCCTTTTTAACAGTGAAATCACTCATGGAGAAGCTAGGGGCAACACTACTCATAAAGACATAGGCATGATTACCATCCCGAACAACCTTGCTGGCTGTTTTGAGGTCTTTAATACCGTATTTCTTCGCCAGACCCTTTTCAAAACTGAATCTTGGATCATTGTTATCCCAGATCTTTTTGGGACGAATCAGATCACGCCTGACCATAACTGCATCATGGGGTTCCGGATGTGCTGCCGTATCATGAGCAATACGCATCTTGCTACCAGAGATATCAATTAACTGCTCATTCTCGTTTCTGAATGGCCCAACCGGCAGGAACCGATCTTTTGAGAACTTGTTAAGTGAGATAAGCCACTTACCATCAGCATCCTTGGTTTCACTCATGGTGGCATTGATATGACCAATCTGATAATGAATGTCGATCTTCTCAATAACAGGGTTCTTGCCAGCAACCGCCTTGGCAATATTCCACTTGGTAACCACTGAATCAATAAAGATCGATGTATAAGCATTACCGCGATCATCAAAGGCTGTATGCAGTGGACCAATACCTACTTCTGGTTCAGCAACAACACAATCTCTTGGTTTAATCTTGCCTTTAAAGGCATCCGCTATTTTCTTCACGTCCACTACTGAAACGGTGGGGGACAGCTTACCGGCACAGATTGCATAACGACCGGTTGGATCCATGTTCACACCATGTGGACTTTTTGGAATCGGAATATAAATTGTATAAGGTGAACCCTTACGTCCATCCAGTACAGGAACAGGTGAATCACCAATAGTTGTTCCCTTGCCCGCCTTGATTGCCGCCTCAATCTTTTTATGATTGAACACAACCAGCCAATCACGATCATGACCAATCATGTCACCAAGAGTGACTCCCTGCTCAGTGTTATAACTACAAGCCATGGAGTACTTGCCTTCATAATCAGTAGCACACAAATCCATATTGCCATCCACACTAACCTGCCAGCGTGGTTTCATGGTTTTGGCATCGATACAAGTATGAAGTGCTCCGTATTTCTTGGGGTCCGTCATATCACGGCCATCATTCGGCAATGGGGTACGGAATTCAGAGTTGCAGTAAACTGCATCCAGTTTATGACGTGATGGGAAAATACCATGCGTACCCTGACTATTCGGTATTTCTACAATGGAATCTGTTACAAAGTAATCCAGACGGATACGGGCAAGACGTGCCTGTGCCTTGTCATTTACGAATGCATATTTACCGTCATAAGTACCCTTGTTATAGGAAGGATGCACATGATGGGTATCGCCTGAGAGTTTTCCCTTCAAAAGAGATTTACTGTAATTGGTGGTACCCCAACCATAGGCTGCATCATAGTTAAAGACCGGGATTCGCTTGAGTTCACGACAAGACGGAATACCTATAATACGAATCTCACCAGATTGACCACCAGACCAGAAACCATAATAGTCATCCAGATCACCGGGATCGACATGAGACTTCAGCTTACCCGCCTTGCTGGATGCATCAACGGCTGTAGGTATTAATCCTAGTGCGCTACCCGCACCGGCAAGTCCACAAACTGCACCTACCTTTAAAAATGAACGTCTATCCGGGTTTTCAGTTCCGGTTTTTTCTTGCTTTTTGCTCACTGAACTCTCCTTTCAATAGAGTTAGATTGGTTTTCCTTATCTTGTGACTGGCTTTTCCTACCTGGATATAATATTAGAACAGGTCAAATAAAAATGCCTGATAATCTGCAGGTTATCCTACTCAGCAAAAATATTTAATCCTTGCCCCAGATCAAGCACCTTTGGATTCCCAAACTATTGACCAAGAGAAACAGTGTAGCAAGATTAACAAGCTCAAAGTATTATAACTATATGATTTTATTTGTTATTGCATAATGAGGCTTGCTCAAACGCTCTCATATCCATAGAATAGACCGCTTTTGAAGCCGCCAGTGGGAAGAACCAACTCAACCCTCTAGGTCGGAAACATTTCCAAATAAACACTCTCAACATGTCTGCTCCCTGAATCAGGTAGGTAAGACAGGTTGTCAGGAGAATTTTAATGTCTGATAAGCATCCAGTAATTGCTGTAACCGGTTCTTCCGGTGCAGGTACCAGTACCGTAAAAAGAGCCTTTGAACATATTTTCCGCCGTGAAGGCATCAACGCCGGCATCGTAGAAGGCGATAGCTTCCACAGCTATGACCGCGCCGGAATGAAAAAGGCCTTTGATGAATTTGCCCAGAAAGGCAAAACACTGAGTCACTTCGGTCCTGAAGCCAACCTGTTCGATAAACTGGAAGAGCTGTTCAAGACTTACGGTGAAAAAGGTCAGGCACAAGTCAGAAAGTATCTACATGATGATGAAGAGGCCGCTCCTTACAAACAGGAACCCGGCACCTTCACACCCTGGGAAGATCTGTCCAAGGATTCTGACATCCTGTTCTATGAAGGCCTGCACGGTGGTGTCAGCGATAAAGATGCCGGTGTTGATGTCTCCAAATTTGTTGATCTGTTGATTGGTGTTGTTCCTATTGTTAATCTGGAATGGATTCAAAAAATACATCGCGATACGGCTGAACGCGGTTATTCAGCTGAAGCCGTTACACACACTATCCTGCGTCGTATGCATGACTATGTACACTATGTAACACCTCAGTTCTCACATACAAACATCAATTTCCAGCGTGTACCAACAGTAGACACATCCAACCCGTTTATTGCACGTGATATTCCAACACCCGATGAAAGTTTTGTTGTGATTCGTTTTAAAGACCCATCGTCTGTTGATTTCCCACATCTGTTAAATATGTTGCATGACTCATTCATGTCACGTCCAAATACACTGGTTGTACCAGGTGGAAAGATGGGCTTTGCAATGGAAATAATCCTGACACCGATCATCCATGAAATGATTGAGAGAAAACGCAAGGCTAAATAATAACTATAAAAAACAAAAAAGCGCAGAGGTTAATAAACCTCTGCGCTTTTTTTATCGCTTCAGGAAACAAATTCTAGCGTCGTATCAATGGCTTCAGAATCGCCAACCAGCGCCACATATTCAACAAACTCGCAAGTGAACTGGCCACATAAGTTAACGCACAGGCTTTAAGTATTGTGTGAGTTGCTTGTAACTGATCGGGTTCTATATAATTACCTTCCATTAAAACAGGCAATGCCTTGTTAAAACTGGCATCCCATTCTACCGGTAAAGTTACCAAGTGCACGATAACGGACAAACCCAACGAAACAAAACCGATTAGAGCCATTAACAATCCGATTGAAGGTACACGGGTTATCCCCGCCACAATCGGTATTGCCAGCATGGCTGCGGCACCGGCCTTTTCTGCAAACTGCGCTAAATAAACAAGGCGTGTACGCATCTGTAATAGTGATTCACCACGATGATGTTGCAAGGCATGGCCAGTTTCATGTGCCGCGACAGCAATTGCAGTTAATGATTTAACACCATAACTCTGTTTACCCAAACGAACTGTCTTTGATACTGGATCATAATGATCACCGGTTTCGGTCTGTTCCACTGTGACATCCGTAATACCGTAACGAGTTAATAAATGACGAGCCAGTTCAGCACCGGTTCCGGGGATCTGCTCATCCTGTTGGCTATAACGCTGCAGAACATGACGCGCCCAGAACTGAGGCCCAAACACCAGCAACAAAATCACAACGATCAGTATGGCTACATACATGCATTCACCTGTTATACGATAATATAACTCATTGAAAACTATACTATCACAAGCCCAGACTTGACTCTGTGGCTACTGTGCAGATAGTGTCTATCTATCTGAAGCACTGCATCTCCATCCTTAGGGTACGGTTTTTGCGCTTCCAGCGGTCTTTAAATCCGCGTAATAAAAAACATACATATGTAAGAATTTGTCGAGTAACTGGAGCCATTTGTTATCGGCAGGGGGAAAATCACGATGTCGAAAAAACATCCTGTCATTGCCATCACTGGCTCATCTGGTGCCGGCACCAGTACAGTTAAAACAGCCTTTGAGCATTTATTCTGGCGCCTGAAGATCAAGGCATCCATCATCGAGGGTGACAGTTACCATAGCCATGATCGCAAGGAAATGGCCAAGGCAATAAAAGAAGGTGATGGAGATCGTCGTGCCCTGAGTCATTTTGGTCCACGTGCCAACTTATTCGACAAACTGGAAGAAACCTTCAAGACATACAGTGAAACCGGTAATGGACAAGTAAGAAAATATTTACATAATGAAGTAGAAGCCGAGCCTTACAAACAGGAAGCCGGTACGTTTACACCATGGGAATCCATGCCAGAAAATACCGATCTGCTTTTTTATGAAGGGTTGCACGGTGGTGTAGTAGATAAAGAGGCTGGTGTTAATGTCGCCCAATGGGTTGATCTACTTGTTGGTGTTGTTCCGATTGTAAACCTGGAATGGATCCAGAAGATCCATCGCGACACAAATGATCGTGGTTATTCTGCAGAAGCCGTGACACACACTATCCTGCGTCGTATGCGCGATTATGTTGAATACATTACACCCCAGTTTTCACAAACCCATATCAATTTTCAACGTGTACCAACAGTAGATACCTCTAACCCATTTATCGCGCGTGATATACCAACACCGGATGAAAGTTTTGTCATTATTCGTTTTCGTGATCCAAAGGATGTTGATTTTTCTTTTTTACTCTCCATGATTCATGACTCATTTATGTCACGTCCCAATTCCATTGTTATACCAGGTGGTAAAATGACTTTTGCAATGGAACTGGTATTGGGACCGATACTGGAAGACATAATAAAACAAAAGAAAAAAGCCTGAACTAAACCCGTGATAGCTCCCTCCCCTCAGGTTGCTGTTGGTATTATCCTGTTTGATTCAAAAAATGAAGTCCTGCTCATCAAACGCAATAATCCACCATCCGTAGACCTGTGGAGCTTGCCTGGCGGCAAGGTTAAATATGGTGAATCACTCGAACAAGCCTGTATCAGGGAAATGCTGGAAGAAACCGGCATTGAAATAAAACCGGTACAACTAATCGAAGTGGTTGAACGTATAACCGAAGGGTTTCACTATGTCATCATGGACTATCTCGCTATTCAGGCCACCAGTAATGAACCTGTACCTGCCAGTGATGCAAAAGATGCACAGTGGGTATCACTGGAAAATTTTAGTAACTATGAAACAACGGAAGGTTTATTACCTGTTATCAAGCGGGCCAGTCTACACAATCGTTAGGCAAGGGAAGGCCTGCAATACGACAACCTGTACGTGATGGACCATTAGGGAATAGTTGATAAAGTTTTTTCTTGTTGCCCTTTTGTTCACCAAATTCCTTACTGAATGTTTTTACCAGTAACCGGGCATTAGGGGATATACCAAAATCAGAATAATGTTTGCGCAGGAAATGAATCACTTCCCAGTGATCATCCGTTAGCTCAATGTTATCTTCTTTGGCAATGGCTCTGGCGACGTCTTCCGACCAGTCATCCAACTTCAGGAGGTACCCTTCCGGGTCAGTATCAATGAGTTTGTCATCCATGATAAATTTCATGATGTCAGCCATCAGTACCTCCTTATTTAACTTTGTTTAAACAATCCTTTATCAAGGCCAGTCTACACAATCATTGGGAAGTGGTAATCCCGCAATCCGACAACCCTGACGTGCAGGTCCTTTCGGGAACAAGCTATACAAATTGTCTTTACTGCCTTTCTCTTGGCCAAATTCCTTGGCAAGGACCTTTACAAGTAAAACGACATTAGGGGATGTATTAAATTCGTCATAATGCTTGCGCAGGAAATGAATTACATCCCAGTGATCATCCGTCAAGTTAATGCCTTCATTTTCTGCAATATGACTGGCAATTGCTTCCGACCAATCATTCAGATCAACCAGATAACCTTTGTCATCCACTGTTATTGATTGTCCACCAACTTCAATTTTTTCTGACATCATATTCTCCCTTGCTTTGACTGCTTTATAAAAATATTACTCTTTCTATTTTAAATAAACACTCTTTTTCATAATGGTAATTGGCAATTTTTCCAATGATTTTCCCGTACATGGGCCAGCAATACAAAAACCATCATCTGGACGAAACAGGGCACCATGGGTACTGCACTGCAAAAAGGTATTATCCCCGTTAAAAAAACGATTTTGTATCCATTCCAGTGTCACTCCCGTATGAGGACAACTGTTCCTGTAAGCAAACAACTCATTTTTCCAATTCACAATCACAACATTAGTTGGTACTTCATTACTAATAGCCTCAAAACCACATGCACTGTTTTGGGGAATATCATCAACCTTGCATATAGGTTCTGGTTTCATTACCTGTAATTATATTGCGGTTATACTACTAGGTAACTTTAGATGGGATAGCTATAAAAAACCAGAAATAAAGATTGACATTGATATTTGTCAAAGCTCGCGTACAACACGCAAACCAACATTATCCAAACTTACATCAGGTGTAAATTTATTGCGCTTGGCACTACGAACACTATCTGAAACAGTATCATAGGCACCTCCACGAGCAATACGTTGTGAACACCCGCCTCCTTCCACCCAGGCACTACCATCAACGGGTGCGCCCTTGTAGTTACGGTTATAACAATCCTGGGTCCATTCCATCACATTACCAGCCGTATCATAAATACCGAATTTGTTGGGTTTGAAACTTCCCACCGGTGCCGGTGATTTATTGTCCCATTGGCTGCCACAATTAAAACAGTTGGCGTTATTATCACTGGCAGTCAAGCCCCACCAATAAGGGTGACTACTACCAGCTCTGGCAACATACTCCCATTCTGCTTCTGTTGGCAAACGGTAGGTATGTCCGGTCTGTTTACTTAACCATTTGGTATAGGCTGTTGCATTCTTCCAGCTGATCCGGTGTGCAGGCAATTTATTGTCCCGATCAATTTTTGTTTTCCCGTTAGTGCGGGCAAAACGATTATATTCTTCTACCGTCACTTCATACATGCTGATGGCAAATTTTTTCAGGGTCACTTCGTGCTGTGGGCGTTCCTCGAACCTGAGCGAAGAAGAGGGACTGCCCATTTTGAAACTGCCATCTGTAATAGTCACCATAACAGGAGCACTACCTCCATCTTTCAGACGATCACGCAGAGTAACAACCTTGATTTCTTCAATCTTTTTAACTTCTTTTTTATCTTGTTTTTGTACCTTTTTCTGTACTTGCACCTTTTTGTCTGGTGTTATCAATACAACTTGCTGCTCTTTCTCACTTCCAGAAAATAAATAGCTGGCAACCACGCCCGCTATAACAACCACAGCCACTACAGTTGCAATAATTACATTATTGCTTCCTCTACGTGTTGTGTCCGGTTTATCTTCTTCGGGAGTAAAGTTGATTGAAACTGATTCAGAAAATTTACCGCTTGAAACAGGTTCAGAAAGGACAATATCCTCTTCAGCTTCCAGTTTTGGCCTGGGTTTATCCTGATAAACCACACCGCCTGTCAACAAGGCCCTTTCCAGATCTACATCTCCGGTTTCATTGGCCTGTTCAACTTCTTTTTCCAGCCATTCAGCACGCTCTTCTGCCTTACGGCGTGCCTGTTCATGTTCTGCCTTCAAGCGTGCCGCTTCCATTTGTGACTTGAGCTTGGCTTCTTCCAGCTCTGACTTGATACGGTTGGCTTCTTCCTGTGCCTGTAGACCCGCTGATTCAGCTTCCATTTTCAGCCTGGTGGCTTCTTCTTCTGCCTTCAAACGTGCCGCTTCTGCCTCTGCCTTGATTGATGCCGCTTCTTCCTGTGCCTTGAAGCGTGAATTCTCCGCTTCTTCTACCAGTTTGTTGGCTTCTTCCTGTGCTGACTGACGCATTTTCTCGGCCTCAGCCAATAATTTATTTGCCTTCGCTTCCATTTCTTTCTTGGCAGAATCTTCAACATTATCAATACTTGAACGAGCCGCTTCCGCATCACTTAATAGTTGTGCTGATTCTTTCTCGGCCTTTCTTAATACAAGTTCGGCTTCATCTTTAAGTTTGACTGATTCTTCTTCTATCTTGATACGTGCCTCTTCGGCTTCAACACGTAAACGTGCGGCTTCTTCCTGTGCTTTCAGGCGCGCAGTTTCTGCTTCTGCTTTACGACTTTCTTCTTCTTCTGCCTTCAAGCGTGCTTCATCAGCCTTCGCAGTTAATTCTGCTACTTCAGCCTCAGCCTGAAGTTTTACTACTTTTTCTTCTTCCTGTAATCTGATCTTCTCAGCTTCAAGATGTTTTTGTGCCAAATCAGCGGCTGATTTCAGTTGAGTAATCTCCTCTTCAACCGAACGTTTGGCTTCTTCACCTTCTTCATGTAAACGCTCTATTTCCTTACGTGCCTTTTTCTGTTCCTCTTGTACTTCTTTATGCAGGCGTTCAGCTTCTTTATTCGCATTGGAGCGTGCTTCTTCAGCTTCTGCTTTCAGACGTGCGGCTTCCTCCGTCCTTTTCTTTATCTCATCTGTTTCCTGTTTAAGCTTTTTAGCTAATTCTTCTGCCTGCTTTTTCGCTTGCTCCTGTTCTTTCTTCAGTCTATCTGCTTCTTGTTTGGCCTCTTTAGCTTCCCTGGTTGCTTTTATTGTCAGCTGTTCTGCTTCTGCTCTGGCTTTTGCACGCAAGCTTTCTGCTTCGGCTACCGCTTTCTTTCTTTCCTCTTCTGATAATGCCTTTAATTTTTCTGATTCTTCCTTGGTCTTTTTTAACAACTGGTCACGTTGCTGTTTAAGTTGTTGTGTCTCTTCTTCAGCCTGCTTGCGTACCACCTCGGCTTCTTCCTTCATACGTAAGGCTTCCTTCTCTGCCTGCTCACGCACTGCATCTGTATTAGCCTTGAGTTTTGCAAGTTCTTCTTCAGCCTGTTTTTTCATGGCCACGGCTTCGGCCTTGATACGCATGGCCTCTTCTACTACTTTCTTTTTCTCTACTTCAGCCTGCGCCCGGAATTTTTCCTTTTCTGCTTTTAATCCAGCCTGATCTTCAATCGGCTTACCATCACTGAATTTAACAATTTCAGCACCTTGCCCTTTATCTTCTGATGGTAGCGGTGCTTCAGTTTGGCTACTCCCTGCTGATGATCTCAGGCGACTAAATACATCAGAAGGGATATTCATCAAACCACCTTCCATTACCAATGCATCAAAACCACGCTGTGCCATCAGGAAGGCACCCACTGAACTACGGTTGCCTGTTTCACAACACAGGATATAAGTCCTGTCAGGATTCATTTGTTTCAACATATTGCGTAAACGATTCATTGGAATATTATTACTGCCACGCAATGATTCATTCTGGAATTCCTGTGGCATACGCACATCAATACAAACTGCACCACTCTCTATCATCGATATGGCTTTTGAAACAGGAACTGTATTGATTAAGGCTTCCTTCAACAACCCTTCAAAATTTTCTTTATCAATACGCATTAATGAGCCATCAGTCTTCATAGTGACTGTTGCATTGCGTCTGGAACCAAAAATCAGTGCTTCCTCACCAAAGGCTTCACCCGGTCCCATTACTGCTAACGTAACAGGTTGTGGTTTGTTCAAAAGCTGACGTGTAATTTCTACCTGTCCATCCTTGATGGTGTAGTAATAATCACCTTCATCACCTTCATGGATAATCACATCACCGGTACTGACTTTAACTTCCTCCATGTGCATGAACAGGGCTTGCAAATTAGAGGGTGACAGTTTTTCGAAGGCCTTGGAGTTGAGCATCCGTGTCATCCAGTCGCCTTCTTGCTCCTCATGGATTTCGGAAACCTCATAGTTCTCGGTTTCATCTGCGGTCAGTAATGAATCAAGCAAGGTTGATTCAATCCGAACAAGTAAAACCTGTCCCTTGGCGGTTGCAGAATACTGACGTGGAAAATGATGGGCTATCGGAAAGCGTGACTGCTCGGCATTTGCTTCAATAATTTCTTTCTTGCCATGGCGATCAACCAAAATAATTTTGCCTGACAGAAGATAGACAGAACGATTGTCATTGTCCCCGGCATTGAAAATAACATTACCGGAACGACTTTCCTCAATAGACAGTTTGGTGAGCAATACATTGAAGTTTTCCTCGCTCAATGCATTCAACGGCACCAGTCGTCGGAGTGACTCATCATCCATTTTTTGTTTAGGTGCACCCATCGTTTTTCCCGGTTCTCTGGCCTCTTTTATTGTAGGCTCAGATAGCATTTCTCAAACAAAAACCCGGAATTTCCTGCTGGCCCCGGATAGCTGAAAAACAAGCTGTTTTGAACCCGTCACGCGTATCTATTTTAACGGTACATCCAGTCTTTGCTTTAATCCCGGTTTCACGTAATTTATTGAATTATCATGACTTGTGATCAAAATCACATCCAAACTGCGACATGATTCAAACCTTGATGGTTTTTTGACCATTCCTGCAGATTATTCACTTTTAAAAACCACCATTTCAGAATGGGATTTATCCACCGATAAAGTGTAAAATAATTTTTCACGTTTTTTGTAACTTATTGATTTCACTGTATTTAAGTATATCGTTAAGTACTTCAGATATATATCTACTAGTGACAAGCAACAAAGCTTCATATTAGACTTTGTATTTGGAAAGTGGTCTCTTAATGGGGGTGGCTCGCTATCCACCAGCATTCGGCAATAACGATGATGATAAAGGAACCGATATGCAAAACATCCATCCGAAGATAGGACAGTGGTACAAAGATATTACCGGGAAATCGTTTGAGGTTATCAGTTATGGCACAGCTGGCGTCATTATCGAATACCACGACGGGCAAGCCGAGCTGATAGAACAGAATAAATGGGACTCCCTGCAACTGGAAAACAAGCATCCACCAGTTATACAGTAACGGATTACAATAATAAATTTTTCCAAGGTACTTACAGGGCTGGTTTCCTTATGGATTCCAGCCCGTTTTTTTGGGTCAACGGTCTTCAGTGATCTTAAGCTTGGCCTGTATAAAATCCTTGTGAGAAATATGTAACAAGTCAGCAACCTTACGCACCAGATATTCCTCATTCTTTTCAAGTTCATTATCTGACAACGCAACTGACCATAACATTTCCAATAACTGTATTTTCTCTTGATAGGAAAACCGATCATGAATCAAGCGGGTAAAGTCATACAGGCAAACTGCCTGTTTGGCTTCTTCTTCGGCAAGCTGGATAATCTCGTTTGTTTCTTCTGCAGAGAGATTAAAGTTGGTCTGTATTGCTTTGAGTACAGCCTGTTTTTCTTCTTCTTTTACCTCTACATCGGCATAGGCCATTTCCAATAATAAGGCAGCAGCAGCTACCTGTTTGGCATGCTCATGATCGGCAACAGATTCAGTCTCACTCACACTGAATACAGTGGTTTCAATAAATATTTTAATTTTGGTTAACATAATCTTTTTCTAGCCTTGTAACATCTGCATTACTTCAGAGATATCATTCTGTGATTCACGTAAGAGTTCAATACTGGCATCAGCACCCAGTTTACTGATTGATAACTTGGAGAATGCCGGTAACTCATCCAGACGTGGTATATTTTTTTTGCTACCCGACCCAAACTGGCTATAGACGCGCGCTACAATAACAATATCAATATAATCTGCCGGCCCTTCAGTATCCCGTTTCCAGTTTTGTGACTCCAGCGGCAATGCAATCAGTTCTTCATCAAAATGCCATTTTTTCAGGATCATACTGCCCAGCTTTCCCTGCACTTCACCAATCACCCTGAATAATCTTTTTTCATCATCAACAAGAGCCGGATAATCTTCTGCATAACGTATGACTGGTAATACACCAATGCTATGCACCAAGCCCGCCAACATGGCCTTGTCGTCCTGTAACAGGGGTGTATAACCGGCCAGTACATAACTGATCGCTGCTACCTTACTGCTGTTACTCCATAACGATTTCATTATTTTTTGCAGTTTGGGTGACTTGGCAGTAAATACATTTCGGGTTGCAAAGCTCATCACCAGATTTCGGGTAACCGGTAAACCGAGACGCGTCACAGCTGACTGGAGATTATCAATCTTGGCTGTACCCCGATACAAGGCACTATTGGCAATCTGTATTAAACGGGCAGTAAGTGCGACATCGACCTGAATAATCTTGGCAATATTGCGTGCAGTATTTGCTTCATTCTGCATCGCATCCCTGACCTTGAGCGCAACATCAGGCAAGCTGGGCAAAACAAGTTTATCGTTGTCGTAGTCAGCAAGGATTTTATCCTTGAGCTGTTGTTCTTCATTCATGGGGGATTGATTATGCCAGATACTCAGGCAAACAGGGCCAGCAATTCCCGTGCGCGATCACGTTTGTGACCCTTGCAACTGATAAATCGTTGCACCTCAAAACGGGTAATATCTGCCATATGGTACATTTTCTTTGTGAATGGAGTGTGGTGGTTAGAAATCAATACCTTGATATCTCTGGCCGAAAGCTCTTCTGCTACCTTTGTCAGCACCTTTTGTTCTGTCTCACCAAATGAATTAGCGGCATAGGCAGTAAAGCTGGATGTCAAAGATAGTGGTACATAAGGGGGATCACAATAAACAACATCCCCTTCTCTGGCAGCCTTCATGCTGATATCAAAATTCTGGGTTTTAAAAACGGCCCGGCGACTTTTCTTATGAAAGAGTTGCATTTCTTTCTCTGGGAAATAAGGTTTTTTATATCTGCCAAAGGGCACATTATATATCCCTTTGCTATTGTAACGACACAGACCATTGTAGCCATGCCGATTCATATAAATAAATAATGCCGATTTCAGCCTGATATCATCAGTGGTATTAAATACTTCACGAAAATGATAATACCGTTCCTCACAATTATTTTTATCTATAAAAAAGGAATTTGAATAATCAATAAAGTCCTGACCCTCGTTCTTGAGGGTTTTATACAGTTCGATCAAATCAGTATTGGTATCGGTAAGTAAATAACGATCATAGTCTGTGTTTAAAAATACAGCAGCTGAACCCACAAAAGGTTCAATCAGACGCTTGCCTTGAGGCAGTTTGCGTCGTATTTGATCCATAATACGATATTTATTCCCTGCCCATTTAAGAAAGGGTCTGATCTTTTCAGGCACTGCTGATCCTTTTAATAATTAATTACATGAACAAGGCTAATAATAGCAGTTTGTTTTTAGAGTTACAGTTTGGGGGGTGCAGCTAAAGAGAACTAGTCACCGGTTGGCGTGATACTGAATTCATGTATGTTTTCCATACCACGCATGGTATCGGATAATTTCTGGAAATTATCGACGCCAATAGTGCGTATTGACATCTGATATTGAAACATTTCACCACCATCAACCAGATGATAACTAGGATTCACTGCGCTGATATGATGTGCTTCCATAATGCCATACAAGGTTTCCTTGGGTACATAATCCTTACGACGAAAACGAATATTCAAGTGTGCATAATGCTGGGATGGCATGTGTTTTTCTATATAACTGAATGCTGACAATACCCCCAGCGTGATCACAGAGGCAATAAGTGCGGCAGAATAAAAACCCATGCCAATAA
>DAOVJZ010000009.1 GCA_030632035.1 Granulosicoccaceae bacterium
AGATGAACCCAAAAAATTAATTATGCATTTCCGTAATGATACTTCTGCATTTGATGGTGAAAAAATTGAACAGCTTGATCGTAAAGGCATGGTCAACAATAAATTTAATGCCTTTATTATGCAGCGCCTGGAAGAAGGTGGTATTCCCACTCATTTTGAAAGCATACTTTCTGATGATGAATCAGTTGTTAAAGAACTCGACATGCTTCCGGTTGAGTGTGTTGTCCGTAATATCAGCACCGGTAGTTTATGTAAACGCCTGGGCGTGGCTGAAGGACTTGATCTTGAACCGCCATTATTTGAATTCTTTTTAAAGAATGATGAATTGCATGATCCGATGATTAATGATTTTCATATTATTTCATTTGGTTGGGGAACGCAGGAAGAAATTGAAAAGATGAAAGAACTGACTTTAAAGGCCAATGGTGTTTTGAAAAAACTGTTTCTGGATGCGGGTATTTTACTGGTTGATTATAAGCTTGAGTTTGGTCGCTATGATGGAAAACTATTATTGGGTGACGAGTTCAGTCCCGATGGTTGTCGTCTATGGGATATAGAAACACGTGAGAAACTGGATAAGGATCGTTTCCGTCAGGGACTCGGTGGCGTGGTTGAAGCCTATGAGGCCGTAGCCCAGCGTTTAGGTATCGCGATCTAATGTTGCAACTCTTCGGCAGTGCCGCACTTTCTGCCTTTCGTCTGCAACGGTTACTGGAGACGGTCAGTGAAGCAGTCCCTACCGTTGTATCGATTGATACACGTTTTATCCATTTCTGTGATCAGGAAATAACACTTTCTTCTGAAGAAGAAATCTTGCTGAAAAATATTCTTGGTTGTGAATCATCTGCAACGGAATCCTTTGAAGGTCAGTTGTTTCTGGTAATACCACGTCCCGGTACCATTTCACCCTGGTCGAGTAAGGCCACTGATATTGCCCATAATTGTGGATTGACGAATATTCATCGTATTGAACGCGGTATTGTTTATCGCATCAAGAATGTTGGTGACAAGCCTTTTACAGGTCATGAATTAAACAGTATTTCCATATTAATTCATGATCGTATGATTGAATCTGTATTCTTTACTCTGGAAGAGGCGGAGGGTTTGTTTATACAGGCAAAACCGGCACCATTAATACAGGTTGATGTACTGGGTAACGGTAAAGCGGCCCTGCAAAAGGCCAATACTGAACTTGGACTGGCACTGGCACCGGATGAAATTGATTATCTGATAGACAGTTTTACTGAATTGAATCGTAATCCAACAGATATAGAGTTGATGATGTTCGCACAGGCCAACTCGGAACATTGTCGTCACAAGATTTTTAATGCCGACTGGATCATTGATGGCAAGCAACAGGATTCATCGCTGTTTAACATGATCCGCAATACGCATAAACATCAACCACAGGGAACATTGTCTGCATATCACGATAACTCAGCCGTAGTGGAAGGTTCGAGTAGCAGTTATTTTTGTCCTGATGCAAAAACCGGTGACTATGGTTATCACCAGGAAGACATGCATATTATGATTAAGGTGGAAACTCATAACCACCCGACTGCGATCGCTCCTTTTCCGGGTGCTGCAACCGGTTCTGGTGGTGAGATTCGCGATGAAGGTGCAACTGGTCGTGGCGGTAAACCTAAAGCAGGGTTAAGCGGTTTTTCTGTTTCCAATTTACGTCTCCCTGATGCTGAACAACCTTGGGAAACTGATCACGGTAAACCCAACCGTATCGTTTCTGCCTTGGATATTATGCTTGAAGGCCCGATTGGTTCAGCAGCCTTTAATAATGAATTTGGGCGTCCCAATATTTGTGGCTACTTTCGTACTTACGAAGAAACTGTGCCCGGACCGGAAGGGGACGAACTACGTGGTTATCACAAGCCTATTATGCTGGCCGGTGGTTTGGGTAATATTCGTGGTGGTCAGGTAGATAAAGAACGTATACCAGCCGGTGCGACTATTGTCGTATTGGGTGGCCCTGCCATGTTGATTGGTTTGGGTGGTGGTGCAGCTTCTTCCATGGATAGTGGTGTCAGTGCCGAGGATCTGGATTTTGCCTCGGTACAACGTGGTAACCCCGAAATGGAACGCCGTTGTCAGGAAGTGATCGATCGTTGCTGGCAACTGGGTGAAGACAATCCGATTATTTCAATTCATGATGTCGGTGCGGGTGGTTTATCCAATGCGATTCCTGAGCTGGTACATGATAGCGCACGCGGTGGTCGGTTTGAATTGCGGACTATTCTTAATGATGATCAGGGCATGTCACCAATGGAAATCTGGTGCAATGAATCACAGGAACGTTATGTGTTGGGTATCGACCCGGACAAACTCGATAGCTTCATTGCGTTATGTGAACGTGAACGCTGTTTATTTTCAGTTGTCGGTGAAGTTACTGAAGAAGAAAAACTGGTTCTCGGAGACGGTCACTTTGATAACACACCGATTGATTTACCCATGCCGGTATTATTTGGCAAACCACCCAAGATGTTGCGTGATGTAAAACATCACACATTCCAGAAAGATGAATTTGATACCCAACATATCAATTTACATGAAGCCGCCATGCGTGTGTTGCATTTGCCCACCGTGGCTGACAAGACCTTTTTAATCACGATTGGCGATCGCAGTGTTACCGGCATGATCACCCGCGATCAAATGGTCGGACCGTGGCAAGTCCCGGTGGCTGATGTAGCTGTCACCATGACAGGTTATGAATCCCATTGTGGTGAAGCCATGTCCATGGGTGAACGTACGCCAGTTGCCTTGATTGATGCTGCTACCTCTGGTCGTATGGCTGTTGGTGAAGCACTGACAAATCTGGCTGCTGCAAAAATCAATTCACGCAAAAACATCAAATTGTCTGCTAACTGGATGGCCGCCGCCGGTCACCCGAATGAAGATGCGGCATTGTATGAAACTGTGAAAGCAGTCGGCATGGAACTGTGTCCGGCACTGGATATCAGTATCCCGGTGGGTAAGGACTCCATGTCTATGAAAACCGTCTGGCAAGATGAGCAGGGTGACAAATCCATGGCCGCGCCATTGTCATTGATCATCAGTGCATTTTCTCCTGTAGAAGATGTGCGCAAGACACTGACACCACAACTGCGTACCGATGTCGGTGATACTGATTTGATTTTGATCGATCTGGGCAAGGGGCATAATCGCATTGATGGTTCAGCATTGGCACAGGTTTATAAAAAGATCGGTCACCATCCTGCTGATGTTGATGATCCAAAATTCCTGGCCACTTTCTTTGATACCATTCAATCACTAAACAACGATGGTCTGATTATGGCCTACCATGATCGTTCTGATGGCGGTTTGTTTACTACCATCTGTGAAATGGCCTTTGCCGCGCACAGTGGCGTGAGTATTCAACTGGATGAATTGGGTGATAATCACTGTGCTGCGCTCTTTAATGAAGAGCTGGGCGCGGTTATTCAGGTGCGTCACAGCAACACAGATGATGTTATTAAAATCCTGCACGATGTGGGTCTGGGTAAACACTGTCATATTATTGGTCGTCCAACTGATGATGATCGCATTGTATTTACATTCGATCATGTCAGTATTCTGGAAGATTCGCGCATTGCATTCCATCGTGCCTGGTCGGAGACCACATGGCGTATGCAATCATTGCGTGATAACCCCGAGTGCGCGCAACAGGAATACGATTGTATTCTGGATGCCGACGATCCGGGTATTGATGTTTCACTGACCTACAATCCCGACGAAGATATAGCCGCACCCTATGTTGCCAAAGGTGAACGTCCACGTATGGCTATTCTGCGTGAACAGGGCGTGAATGGACAAATGGAAATGGCGGCCGCATTTGATCGCGCTGGTTTTTCTTCAGTTGATGTACACATGAGCGACATTATCGAAGGCCGTATTTCACTGAATGACTTTAAAGGCATGGTCGCCTGTGGTGGTTTCTCTTATGGTGATGTACTCGGTGCTGGACAGGGCTGGGCTAAATCTATCTCGTTCAATTCACGTGCACGTGATGAATTCGAAGCCTTTTTTAAACGTGAAGATACGTTTGGGCTGGGTGTGTGTAATGGTTGCCAGATGATGTCGAGTCTAAGAAGCCTGATACCGGGTGCTGAACATTGGCCTGCATTCAAACGCAATACCTCGGAACAATTTGAGGCACGTTTTTCATTGGTAGAAATCATAGAATCACCTTCACTATTTTTCAAAGGTATGGCTGGATCACGACTGCCTATTGCTGTGGCACACGGAGAAGGGCGCGCCGAGTTTTCAGAAAACCACACACTGGCTGATGCCGCCAAATCAAACCTGATCACAGCACGTTATATCGACAACTATGGACAACCCACCGAAGTTTATCCTGCCAACCCCAATGGCTCACCCATGGGTGTGACCGGTGTAACAACACAAGATGGTCGCTTTACTATCATGATGCCGCACCCCGAACGTGTATTCCTTGCCAGACAAAACTCATGGTATCCCGAAGAATGGAATGAAGACGGTGCATGGATGAGAATGTTCCGAAATGCGCGGGTTTGGGTAGATTGAACTCTGCAGTTTAATTCTTTGTTTTTACCAAATATTTACAAAATCCAGGGGAACTCCTCACATAGTTTTAGTCTAAACTGTCTCTAGACTTTGAGTTTCAGGCGATTATTATGTTGATTAAGAAACCCGATGATATTGTTCCTTCCGAAATTACCGATAAAAAGACTTACCTGAACCGACGCCAGTTTTTGCAAGAGGCAGGATTGTATGCCGCAGCGGGTGCGGGCAGTTTATTGTTGCCAGTTTCTGCACAGGCAGCAGTCACACATAACAAGAATGGACTTTATAAGGATATTGCCACAGGGCCTTATGCGACTAATGAGAAATTGACGTCTTATAAGGATATCACCTCTTATAATAATTTTTATGAGTTTGGCACACAGAAACAGGCGCCAAAATTTATGGCCGAGAAGTTTGTTACCAAGCCCTGGTCGATTACGGTAGAAGGCGAGTGTGACAAAAGCGGTGTATATAATCTGGAAGATTTTCTGAAACCTGCTGATCTTGAAGAACGTATTTATCGCCTGCGTTGTGTTGAGGCATGGTCGATGGTGATCCCGTGGATTGGTTTTCCATTACACACCATGCTGAAAAAATTTCAGCCCAATTCAAAGGCTAAATATGTTCTGTTTGAAACCCTGCATGATCCAAAACAGATGCCGGGGCAAAAACGTGCCGTGCTGGACTGGCCTTATGTAGAAGGCTTGCGTATTGATGAGGCAATGCATCCGCTCACCATTATGGCGGTAGGTTTATATGGTGAACAATTGCCTAACCAGAATGGTGCGCCACTGCGTTTGATGGCACCGTGGAAATACGGCTTCAAGAATATCAAATCAATTGTAAAAATCCATTTTACTGAAAAAATGCCAGTGAGTAGCTGGATGAAGTCAGCATCAAGTGAATATGGTTTTTATGCCAATGTGAATCCTAATGTTGATCACCCACGCTGGAGTCAGGCGCGTGAGCGTCGTATTGGTGAAGATGGATTCTTTAGTAAAAAGCGCAAGACACTGATGTTCAATGGCTATGGAGAACAGGTTGCCTCTCTTTATAACGGCATGGATTTAAGTAAGAATTTCTAGTACGTTTGTACCATGGCTCAGAAAACTATCAGCTTGCTAAAGGGTATTGTCTTTATTGTCTGCCTGATTCCAGCAGTCCTGCTTTTCTATAATGCCTTTACTGATAATCTCGGTGCGAATCCAGTCGAAGAGATCACACTTGAGACCGGCACATGGGCATTACGTTTTCTGGTATTGACACTGGTCATTACACCGCTAAGAAAAATATCCGGTTGGCAACTCCTGATTCGTTTTCGGCGTATGCTGGGTTTATACGTTTTCTTTTATGCCTGCCTGCATTTTCTAACCTTTATCTGGTTTGATCACTTTTTTGAGCTGGATGAAATGATCAAGGATGTGGTTAAACGTCCGTTTATCACGATGGGTTTTACCGCCTTTGTGTTATTAATACCACTGGCAGTAACCTCAACCAATAAAATGATAAAACGATTAGGCGGCAAACGTTGGCAGCAACTGCATCGCTTGATTTATATCGTTCCAGTCTTTGTGGTTGTCCACTATCTTTGGAAGGTAAAGGCAGATATTCAGGCTCCGGTAATTTATGGTGTTATTTTTGCCATTTTAATTTTTTACCGGGTCTGGTATCGTTATTCAACCCGTTTAAAATAATGATAACAAGGAGCGAATGATGAGAATTCTTCTCGCTATTTTAGTCCCCTGGCTTCAGTTTTTCACCATTGGTCGTCCTATCGCTGGTGTTATCTGCCTGCTGTTACAGGTTTCCCTTATCGGATGGATCCCGGCTGCGATCTGGTCAGTGTATGCATTGAGTCAGTACAAGACTGACAAGAAAATCGAAAAGGCATTGGGTAATTAAAACCAATTCAAAATTAGAGGTTTCTATGTCTATTTATTCCAACCGATGGTTAGGGTTGTTAGTTCTTTTTTTCCTGTTAACAGGTTGTCAGTCGGCCTACTTCAACACCATGGAGAAGTTTGGTATTCACAAACGCGATATTCTTGTTGATCGTGTTGAAGATGCCCGCAATGCTCAAGAAGAGGCGAAAGAACAATTTAAATCGGCACTGGAAGAATTTAGTACAGTACTGGGTTTCCATGGTGGTGAGTTGCAGGATAAATATGAGACGCTGAATGATGCCTTTGAAGACAGTGAGAAAAAGGCAAAGGATGTCAGTGATCGAATCGATGCAGTGGAATCGGTAGCTGAAGCATTGTTTGATGAATGGGAGTCCGAGCTTTCCCAGTATTCCAATAGAAATCTACGCCAGACTAGCCAAGGTAAACTGACAAGGACACGTAAGCAGTACACACGATTAATTAGCGCAATGAAGCGCGCCGAGAGACGTATTGACCCCGTATTAAAGGTATTTCGTGATCATGTTCTATTCCTGAAACATAACCTGAATGCACAGGCCATTGCCTCGTTACAGAGTGAACTCGTTTCGGTGGAGTCAAATGTAGGCAGGTTGATTAGAGAGATGGAGCGTTCCATCAATGAAGCTGACCGCTTTATCAAGACAATGAACAGGAAATAAATACAGGCCGAGTCTGGATTACGATTCTATTTTACAATACTGATATCTACACGCCGGTTTTTAGCACGCTGGGCAGGCGTTTTATTGAGGTCGATTTCATCAACTTCACCATGTGCAACAACCTTGATTTTTCTGGAAGGGACACCTCTCGCAACCAGAAATGCTTTCACTATGTTGGCGCGGTTACGAGATAAAATTTTGTTTGGTTTATTTTGCCCACGGTTGTCGGCATAGCCATCCAGCACAACACGTTTGTATTTAGAGCGTTTGACTAGATAATCTGATACTGCAATAAGTCGAGCCAGATTGTTATAAGTCAGGTTCCATTTACCCGTTGCAAAGTGAACGACCCCTTTTCTGCCTGCCCGGATTAAAGGGAAGCTACCACTACATTCCAGAAATTTGTCCAATGCCTGGTTAATGTTGACGGATGAAATCTCCACGCGCCAGCCGTTATTGCTTTCTTCTGATTCCATGTGAGTCAGGGAGATATACATGCCTTCCCCCAAATTGTTCAGTAATTCTTGAGAGAGATCGGTGCCAAAAATAAACGGGATATTGCCATGCTGAAATCCAACCTTTTTGATTTCCTGAATATCGGCACCACTCTTCCATGCCGGCGGCAAGGCACGCAGGTCGGCTTTGCCGCCCTGAGTCAGGTTAAAACGTGTTTGTATGATGGTCGTCATAGGAACTGTGCGTCCCTTTAGAAACATCACCTCACCGTAGGATGGAATGCTATGTTTCAGAGAACAAAGGGATTTTCCGGTTTTTACCGTCCATTTAGACGTGTGTATCGGTGCCTTGAATTGCTGGATTTCGGCGTTGATAGACCCGACCAGAAACAGGCTGAGTAATATGGCAAATATGGCTTTTTTCATCGTACCCCACACAATGCAACTATTGTGCCTGATTTTGGGTGTTTATCAGGCCAGCTTCTTGTATTTGATACGATGCGGCTGATCAGCCTCATCCCCCAGTTTTTCCTTACGCCATGCCTCATAGTCGGCAAAGTTGCCTTCAAACCATTCTACGTGACTGTCACCTTCAAAGGCGAGGATATGGGTGGCGATACGATCAAGGAACCAGCGATCATGTGATATGACCACGGCACAGCCCGGGAAGTTGAGCAGGGCTTCTTCTAAAGCGCGCAGGGTTTCTACATCGAGATCATTGGTGGGCTCATCGAGTAACAACACATTACCGCCACTCTTTAACAACTTGGCCAGATGCACACGATTGCGTTCACCACCAGATAGATCCTTGATGAATTTTTGTTGATCTGAACCCTTGAAGTTAAAACGTCCAACATAGGCGCGTGATGACACTTCGTAACGGTCAACAGTAATTACTTCCTGACCATCAGAAATTTCTTCCCATATTGTTTTATTACCATCAAGTGCATCACGCGATTGATCAACGTAGGCGATATCAACACTGTCACCAATTTTGATTTCACCTTTATCTGGTTGTTCGTGTCCCATCAACATACGGAACAACGTGGTTTTACCTGCACCGTTAGGCCCGATGATTCCGACAATACCACCGCGTGGCAGATTAAAGTTCAAACCTTCCACCAGCATCCGATCACCAAAGCCCTTGCTTACGTCTTTGGCTTCAATAACAACATCACCCAGACGTGGGCCGGGTGGAATATAAAGTTCTTGTGTCTCGTTACGTTTCTGGAATTCTTTGGAAAGCAGTTCATCATAGCGTGCCAGACGTGCCTTGCTCTTGGCGTGACGACCCTTGGCATTACTGCGTACCCATTCAAGTTCCTGTTTCATTGCACGCTGACGTGCGGACTCGGTTTTCTCTTCGGTCTTGAGGCGGTTTTCTTTTTGTTCCAGCCATGAAGAATAATTACCCTCCCATGGAATACCCTCACCACGGTCGAGTTCGAGAATCCAGCCCGCGACATTATCAAGGAAGTAACGATCATGGGTAATCGCCACGACTGTACCGGGGAAGTCGTGCAGAAAGCGTTCCAGCCAGGCAACGGATTCAGCATCCAGATGGTTAGTTGGCTCATCCAGCAACAACATATCCGGATCGGATAATAATAATTTACATAAGGCTACACGACGGCGTTCACCACCAGATAGCTTGGTAACGTCTGCATCCCACGGCGGCAGGCGCAGGGCATCTGCCGCAACTTCCAGTTTATGTTCCATATTATGGCCATCAGATGCCTGAATAATATTCTCAAGCCGGGCTTGCTCAGAGGCGAGCGCATCAAAATCGGCATCGGGTTCCGCGTAAGCAGCATAAACCGCATCAAGTTTAGCCTGAGCATCACTGGTTTCTTTTAAGCCTTCTTCCACATTACCACGCACATCCTTATCCGGATCGAGTTGCGGTTCCTGCGGCAGGTAACCAATGTTTATACCCGGTTGTGGCCGCGCTTCACCAATAATGTCGGTATCAATACCGGCCATGATGCGCAACAGTGTGGATTTACCCGAACCGTTCAGGCCTAGCACACCAATCTTGGCACCGGGATAAAACGATAAGTAAATGTCTTTGAGGATTTGGCGCTTGGGCGGAACAACCTTGCCAACACCGTTCATTGTGAATATATATTGAGCCATAGGGCATTATAAGTTTTATTTTCCGTTCTGCATACTTCTACAGGCTTTGCGGTTTTTCACAGCTTGAGGATGGTGCATACTGGTGATATGACAAATCCAGTTTGTGTCTATCTCGGTGATGAACAGGGGCATTATGCCTTTGGTAATGCACATCCCTTTGGTCCACAACGCTACCCTGCCTTTAAACAGGAATTTGATCGTAGAAACTTTATTGAGCAAGTGCAGGTTTGTATTCCTGTTCTGGCGACACAGGAAGCGATTGAACGTTTTCATACTGCTGATTACATTACGCAGGTAAAACAACAATCGACTACCGGGGAGGGTTTTCTGGATTACGGCGATACACCGGCCTTCAAAGGTGTATATGAAGCGGCCAGTTATGTTGTGGGTAGTGTGCTGGATGGCATTAAAAAGATCATGTCACAACAATGCAGGCGTGCGTTTGTACCGATTGCCGGTTTGCATCATGCGCGTCGTGATCGCGCTGGTGGTTTTTGTGTGTTTAACGATTGCGGTATTGCGATTGAAACCCTGCGTTCACAATACGGCATAAAAAAGATCGCTTACGTTGATATCGATGCCCATCATGGTGATGGTGTGTTCTATTCATTTGAAGAAGATCCGGATCTGGTGTTTGTCGATTTGCATGAAGACGGGAATTATCTTTATCCGGGCACAGGTGATGTTACTGAAACCGGTAAGGGTAAGGCCAAAGGTACCAAGCTGAATATCCCGATGCCGCCAGGTGCCGATGATAATTCTTTCATGAAAGTCTGGCCGCAGGTAGAAAAATTTATTCGCAACGGCCAGCCCGAATTTATTCTGTTGCAATGTGGGGTTGACAGCATCGTAGGTGATCCCATCACTCATATGCGGTATTCACCCAAGGCCCATGCACATGCGGCAGAGCGTTTATGTGTATTGGCTGATGAGCTCTGCACAGGCCGCCTGCTTGTGATGGGGGGTGGGGGCTACAATCTGGATAACATCGCGCAGGGATGGAATGCGGTAGTGGAATCCTTAATATGAAATTTTTGTGTGATGCCATGTTGATTCGGCTGGGGCGATGGTTACGTGCAGCTGGTTATGATACTGCGATTGCTACCAACAAGCATTCGGATCGTGAGCTTGTGCAACGTGCTCTTGATGAAAACCGCACCATGTTGACCCGGGATCGCAAGATGATGGAAATCCGGCATGCCGGTGAATGCGTTTGTTTATTGCAGGGAAACTCACTGAACGAATGTGTAGCAGAATTGGCAACCCTATTTGATATCAACTGGTTGAAAAAACCGTTTTCGCGTTGTCTTGAATGTAATACTGAACTGATATCTGCTACTCAGGAACAAATAGATTTAATACCGCCAACTTCCCGCGCATTGATTCATGAGGCGCGGTTTTGTCCTTGCTGTAAGAAAGTATTGTGGGAAGGCAGCCATATCAAGCGTATGCGTAACACCTTGCAGCAGTGGCAGATGGACAGATAACATCGACGGAATAATTTATTAATTAATATTTTTCTGTGCACCCAATGTACGGGCATAAACCCTCTGTGGTTCAACGCCTTTGGGTTTCAGACCCGATAAAAATCAACCTCTTGCATGCATCCGGGGCCCAGATCGGGTATCCTATGCGGCTCTTCCGTTCCACTTGGAGCGGGTCAAAACGACCTTTTTAACTTATTGATATATAACGATTTCCTTTTGTAGAAGCGGAGGGAAAAGAGGGCCACAATGTTTTCAAAAGACATGACTATCGCCGGTTACGACGACGAACTTGCCAAAGCTATCCAGGATGAATGTACCCGCCAGGAGGAGCATATCGAGCTGATTGCTTCCGAGAACTATACCAGTCCACGGGTGATGGAAGCGCAGGGTAGCCAGTTGACCAATAAGTATGCCGAAGGTTATCCGGGTAAGCGTTATTACGGTGGTTGTGAATATGTCGATATTGCCGAGCAACTCGCCATCGATCGTGCCAAGCAATTGTTTGATGCCGATTATGCCAACGTACAGCCGCATTCCGGTTCACAGGCGAATGCGGCCGTGTATATGGCCTTGTTGCAACCGGGTGATCACATACTGGGTATGAGTCTCGCACATGGTGGACATTTGACCCACGGTTCCAAGGTGAACTTCTCGGGCAAGATTTATAACGCGGTACAGTATGGTCTAAATGAACAGACCGGTGAGATCGATTACAATCAGGTTGAAGCGCTGGCGAAAGAACATAAACCTAAAATGATCGTGGCCGGTTTCTCTGCTTACTCACGTGTTGTCGATTGGCAGCGTTTCCGTGATATCGCAGACAGCGTTGGTGCGTTTCTATTCGTTGACATGGCACACGTTGCCGGTTTGATTGCAGTAGGCATTTATCCAAGTCCTGTGAAGATTGCTGATGTTACAACGACCACGACACACAAGACTCTGCGTGGTCCGCGTGGTGGTTTGATTTTGGCGAAGTCCAATACCGAGATTGAAAAGAAACTCAACTCACTCGTATTCCCCGGTATTCAGGGTGGCCCATTAATGCATGTGATCGCGGCCAAGGCAGTGGCATTTAAAGAAGCATTGGAGCCTGATTTCAAAACCTATCAACAACAAGTACTGAATAATGCCCGTGCCATGGCCGATGTGTTTTTAAAACGTGGTTATAACGTGGTATCAGGTGGTACAGATGATCACCTGTTCCTTGTTGACCTGATCAACAAAGGTATTACCGGTAAGGCGGCCGATGCGGCATTAGGTAATGCTAACATTACCGTGAACAAAAACTCGGTACCAAATGATCCGCAGTCACCATTTGTGACCAGTGGTATTCGTGTTGGTACACCGGCAGTGACCACACGCGGCTTCAAGGAATCTGAAGTGACTGATTTGGCCAACTGGATGTGTGATGTGATGGACAACGTTGAAGACACCGCTACGATTGAAAGAGTTAAGGGACAGGTGCTGGAAGTTTGTAAGCGTTTTCCGGTTTATGGTTAAGTAAGCCCCTAAAGCAGCGCTGGCTATGTTGGAAAGAAACTCAAAATGCTCATTTACTACATGTAAACTCCGCTTTTTCGTTTCTTCCCGCCTTGCCATCATCTGTTTTATGAACTTACTCAGATTGAATAATTATTCTGGAGCATGAATCATGCGTTGTCCGTTTTGTAGCGAACAGGATACCAAGGTCATTGATTCACGCCTTTCCAATGAAGGCGATGCCGTACGTCGTCGTCGTGAGTGTAATAGTTGTAGTGAACGTTTCACTACATTTGAAATTGCCGAGTTGATCATGCCCCGCATTGTTAAAGGTAACGGTGCACGCGAACCCTTTGATGAAGACAAATTAAAAGGCGGTATGCAACGTGCGCTGGAAAAACGTCCGGTCAGTGTTGAGAGTGTCGAGTCTGCGGTTAATAGTATAAAGCATGAGCTGCAAAACCGGGGTGATCGCGAGGTCGCCAGTCGTGAAATTGGTGGACTGGTAATGGAAGAACTGCGCAAGCTGGATGAAGTCGCATTTGTGCGTTTTGCCTCTGTATATCGTGATTTTCAGGATGTCAGTGAGTTTCGTGAAGAGATCGAGCGACTCCAAAATGCGTTACCACCTGATGTAAAAGAGAAACAGTTGTCGTTTCTTGATCAGGATAAAAACCTGTCGAATAAAAAGCGTTCAAAATGAGCAATTCACAAGATTATGTTTACATGGCGCGCGCCATACAGCTGGCAAAGCGCGGCCATTACACCACGCATCCCAATCCGCGTGTTGGTTGTGTGATTGTGCATGATGGTGAGATTGTTGGCGAAGGTTTTCATGTGCGTGCCGGTGAAGGGCATGCAGAAGTCAATGCACTGGCACAAGCAGGTGATAAGGTCAAAGGTGCGGATGTATATGTCACACTGGAACCGTGTTCACATCACGGACATACACCGCCGTGTTCGCAGGCATTGATTGATGCCGGTGTTAAGCGTGTTGTGTCTGCGATGGAAGATCCCAATCCGCAAGTAGCGGGTAATGGAACGAAAATGTTAAATGATGCCGGCATTGAAACCGAAACCGGTGTGATGCAGGCCGAAGCTGAAGCATTGAATCCAGGCTATTTAAAGCGTATGCGTACGGGTAAACCGTTTGTGCGTACTAAAATAGCCATGAGTCTGGATGGACGTACTGCAATGGCCAGCGGTGAAAGCAAGTGGATTACGTCGGTTGATGCACGGCTGGATGTGCAACGCTTGCGTGCCTCATCGGATGCTATTTTGACAGGTATCGACACAGTACTGGCAGATGATCCCTCGTTGAATGTACGACTGGATGATTTACCGGAAGATGTCCCTTCAGATGTGCCACAACCCTTGAGGGTGATCATGGATTCGCATTTGCGTATGTCAGATAATGCAAAGATGTTGTCACTGGATGGCAAGACAATGGTGTTTACTACCTCGGGTGATAAAAAACTGGCTGAAAAACTTGAGAGCAAGGGTGCCGGTGTCGTTAAAGTGCAAAAGGATAACGGTCATGTGGATTTAGCAGTCGTACTGGAACAACTGGCACAACAGGAAATTAATGAAGTATTGATTGAGGCCGGTAGTATTTTAAACGGTGCCTTGTTACAGGCTGGTTTGATTGATGAATTGATTATTTATGTTGCACCTAAACTCATGGGTGATAATGCGAAGGGGTTGTTCCATTTACCCGCATTGGAAAAAATGAGTCAGGCAATAGATTTGAATATTACTGATATACGTTCAGTTGGTAAAGATTTCAGAATTACAGCGAGTGTTGGTTAATTAAACATGTTTACAGGCATCATTGAATCTATTGGCATCATTGAATCACTGGAAAGAAAGGGTGATGATTTGTCATTGCAGATCAATACCGGTCAGCTGGATCTGGCCGATGTGCAACTCGGTGACAGTATTGCCGTAAACGGTGTGTGCCTGACCGCAGTGGCTTTACCCGGTAATGGTTTTCGTGCCGATGTTTCCGGTGAGACTTTATCATTGACGAGTCTTGGTGATCTGAAAGAAGGCGGTCATGTTAATCTTGAAAAGGCATTGACACCAACAACTCGTTTGGGTGGTCATCTGGTCAGTGGTCATGTTGATGGACTGGGTGAAGTGGTACGTCGCTGGGATGAAGGTAAATCAGTACGCTTTATAATAAAGGCACCAAATGAACTGGCAAAATATATCGCATTCAAGGGTTCGATTACGATTGACGGGACAAGCCTTACAGTAAATAAGGTGAATGGTGCGGAGTTTGAGCTTAATATAGTCCCTCATACCTTGCAGGAAACCATCATGGGTGAGTATCAGGCAGGGCGTAAGGTGAATCTGGAAGTGGATTTAATTGCACGTTATCTTGAACGTTTGATACTGGGTGACAAGGCCGCTGATCCGAATGCATCCGGAATAACGGAACAGTTATTGGCAGAACATGGTTTTTTAAAGTAGAGATTTTATGGAACTTGCAACTGCAGAAGAAATTATTGAAGAAATCAAACAAGGCCGTATGGTTGTTTTGATGGATGATGAAGATCGTGAGAACGAAGGCGATTTGATTATGGCTGCCAGCAGTGTGCGCGCAGAAGATATTAACTTTATGGCTACTTATGGTCGTGGCCTGATTTGTTTGACGTTATCAGAAGAACGTTGTCAGCAACTTAACTTGCCATTGATGGTGAGTGACAATCAGGATCAACATTCAACCAATTTTACGATGTCGATAGAAGCTGCCGAAGGTGTGACAACCGGTATTTCTGCTGCTGATCGTGCGGTGACTGTTCAGGCCGCAGTTGCACCAGATGCTAAGTCAACCGATATTGTACAACCAGGTCATGTGTTCCCATTAAAGGCACAACCCGGTGGTGTGTTAACACGTGCAGGTCATACCGAAGCGGGTTGTGATCTGGCTCGTCTTGCTGGTTTTGAACCAGCGGCAGTAATTGTTGAAATTTTGAATGAAGATGGCACCATGGCGCGTCGTCCTGATCTGGAAGTGTTTGCTGAAAAACATGGCTTGAAATTAGGTACAGTGGCAGACCTTATTCATTATCGAGTTCAGAATGAACGCTCTGTCGAGCGTGTTGGTGAATGTGACTTTCCAACAGAATCAGGTCAATTCAGATTATTTGCGTTTCATGAAACTATCAGTGACAACACACACTTTGCATTGGTGATGGGAGAGATTAATCCAGACAAACCAGTGTTAGTGCGTGTGCATATGGAAAATAGTTTATGTGATATTTTTGGTGGCCAGCGTGAAGGGTGCTCACATTCTGCACACAAGGCAATGAATCGCATTGCTGAAGAAGGCAATGGTATCGTTGTGTTACTTCGTAATCACGAGTCGACAGAAGAATTGATCCAGCGTATTCAGGGGTATCAATTACGTGATCAGGGCAAGGAACCGACCAAAACAGCCGTAAAATCGGATCTGCGTACCTTTGGTATTGGTGCCCAGATTTTGTCAGATTTGGGAGTACACCAGATGAATGTATTAGGTACGCCTATGAAAATGCATGGTTTATCCGGGTTTGAGCTGGAAGTGGCCGAATACGTACCTTTTGACTAGGGGCTGTTGA
>DAOVJZ010000058.1 GCA_030632035.1 Granulosicoccaceae bacterium
ATCTTTTGTCGCTATCGTAACCCACAATCCTTGCGTAAGGTAAAACTCCCTGCATTCCGTTACTGTATTCGTTGTGGTTCACCAGATAAGAATTTAACCTGGATTCAACGACAGGCTGTTTGACATCCCAACGTGTGCCGGAAACACGCACCCATTCCTGTGCAACAGGTGCTATAGATTCAGTTGATGCAATCTGTTGTGTGTTTCCATTAATAACAGGTGAATCAGGTAATGCAATCAGAACGGCAACTGTCGCAACGGATGCGGCAATACCAATGCCTGCTATATATTTCAGAGCGGGAGTCTGAAATGATTTTCTAGTACGTGCTACCTGAACAACAGGTTCTTTTTCAATGCTATTACATACTTCCTTAGCAAATCCAGAGCCTGCACGATACGATAGTTGGCCTTTCAGTACATCACTAATTAGGTGATAACGTTCCCAGTCTGCCGTTAACGATTCATTTGCTTCAATTTGTTTAATCAGAAGCGGACTTTCATTTGCATCCAGTTCACCATCAACCAATGCTGAAATCTGTTCTTTTAACTTGTCTTTCATGACCTACTCCTTAATCCCACATAAGTCAGGGCTTTAACAAGGGCTCTATCTTGCTGTTAATCGCATCACGTGCCCGAAATATTCTCGAACGCACCGTTCCAACTGGACATTCCATGGCCTCAGCTATCTCTTCATAACTTAGGCCTTCCAGCTCACGCAAGGTAATGGCCGTACGCAGATCATCAGGCAAATCATCCATAGCACTAAAAACTACTTTTTCTATCTCGTCCTTTAGTAACAGATGTTCCGGTGTGGCATTTTCTCTGATGTTCATGTTGTCCTCATACAATTCGGCATCCATTGCATCAATATCACTGGCTGGCGGCCGTCGCCCCATCGAAACCAGATGGTTCTTGGCAGTATTAATAGCGATCCGGTAGATCCACGTATAAAACGCACTGTCTCCACGAAATCGGGGAAGCGCCCGGTAAGCCTTGATAAAAGCCTCCTGAGCTACATCCTGCACATCATTCGAGTTACGCAAATAACGGGAAATCAGATTGATAATTTTATGCTGGTATTTCAGCACAAGCATATCAAATGCCCGTTTATCACCGCTCTGTGCCCGCTCTACTAGTTCCTTGTCGGTCGCTTGTTCTGCCATTTGAGCCTGCCCTTTCAGGCAGCTCCCTTAATGCTTGTAAAATAGACCAGCCATGCCGGATATAGTTCGTAAAAATTTACCCCAAACCGAGGAAAATACAGGATACCCCGTCCGTCTGATTTAATATTTTGCTAGAATAGCGTCATTATGGCCTCAAATTCTTTATTAGCCAAATCCTATGGGTAAGCAATTTAATTCAGATGTCCTTGTTATTGGTAGTGGTGCTGCCGGGCTGACCCTCGCCCTGCAGCTGGCCGACAGCGCCCGAGTTACCGTCATTTCCAAGGATGCGCTAACCGAAGGTTCTACCTTCTACGCTCAGGGCGGTGTTTCGGCAGTACTCAATGACGATGATTCCATTGATTCCCACGTACAGGATACGCTCGATGCCGGGGCCGGCCTGTGCAACAAGAAAACAGTACAGTTTGCGGTCGAACATGCACGTAATGCAGTACAACGATTGATCGAGTATGGCGTGCCATTCACACGTGAAATTAACAGTGACGGTGTTGAAAATTATCACCTGACCCGTGAAGGGGGCCACAGCCACCGCCGTGTTATCCATGCCGCTGATACCACTGGCCGTGCTATGGAAAGCACACTGGCTGACCGTGTAAAACAACACCCCAACCTGACTATTTATGAACAACATATTGCAGTAGACCTAATCACCGGTGACAAACTGGGTATTGCTAACAATCGCTGTCTGGGTGCCTATGTACTGGATCGTAAAAAACAAAGGGTGCATGCCTTTCGCAGTAAGTTTGTAATTCTCGCTACCGGTGGTGCCAGCAAGGTATACCTTTATACCAGTAATCCGGATGTTTCTACCGGTGACGGTATCGCAATGGCCTGGCGCGCCGGTTGTCGGGTTGCCAATATGGAATTTATTCAGTTCCACCCCACTTGTCTTTACCACCCAAAGGCAAAATCATTCCTCGTGAGTGAAGCCGTACGAGGCGAAGGTGGAAAATTGTTGTTACCTGATGGACGACCTTTCATGCATAAATTTGATCCGCGTGGTGAACTGGCACCACGTGATGTGGTTGCGCGTGCCATTGACCATGAGATGAAACGCACGGGTAGCAATTGCGTGTATCTGGATATCAGCTTCAAGCCAGTTGATGAAATCAAAAAACGTTTTCCCAATATTTATCAACGTTGTCTGGAATACGGTTTTGATTTAGCCATGGAACCAATACCCGTTGTGCCGGCAGCGCACTATACCTGCGGTGGTGTCATGACGGATATTAATGGACACACTGATATTGATGGGCTTTATGCGATTGGTGAAACTGCACACACCGGAATGCATGGTGCCAATCGTCTGGCCAGCAACTCGTTACTGGAATGTATTGTATTTGGTGAATCAGCGGCGAATAATATTCGCAGTAAGTTGAAAAAAACCAAACTTCCCGATCCACTCCCCGACTGGGATGAAAGTCGTGTTACCGATTCTGATGAAGAGGTTGTGGTCTCCCATAACTGGGATGAATTACGCCGCTTCATGTGGGATTATGTCGGTATTGTACGCACGACTAAAAGATTACAACGCGCCAAACACCGTGTTGATCTGCTCGCCAGTGAAATGCATGACTACTACGGTAATTTCCGCGTCACCAATGATCTATTGGAACTGCGTGACCTGACTGTGGTCGCTGATCTGATTATACGTTCTGCCATGCAACGCAAGGAAAGTCGCGGCCTGCATTACACGCTGGATTATCCGGATACGTTACCGAATGCACAGGATACTATTCTGACGCCGGATAATTTTGTTACATTGAAGAAAGTCTCTGGATAGAATTTTTTAACCGCCAAGATTTATCTTTCCAGTTTGCTGAATTTTGAACCTTCCAAAGTCAGGTTGAACATCAACCCCTTATTGCCAAATACAAACCCAATAATTGGATCCTTTATATTGGTTGTATCAATGGATGCACCTGCACCCATTTCTACCAATGCGACCGAACCATCAACACCGACTTCCCAACCATCACTTTTTCTGAATTTCTTCAGCGCCTTTTTATCCATGAATACAATAATAACGGTTTTCATCTGCGCACCAATCTGTAGCCCTATTGAAGCCGCGGCTGTACTATAATATGCAACCGTCTTACCTCCAATACGTAAAGCGCCTTCACCGTATTCACCACCAATACCAAAACCAGCCTTGATGACATCTGGAAACACCAGCACCCCTTTTGCTTCTTTAATAAATTCTTTTGCACCACCTACTTCTTTATAGAAACGTTTTAAGGAGTCATTTACCTTGATATTAATTTCCTTGGCCGAAGCGGCAGAAGCATTGGAAGCAAAAAAGACTCCTTGAAATGAAAGAAACAGAATTGACAGAAAAACAATAAAACGGGACTTGATAGGCATATGTGGGCTCCTTAAAGAATATTGCTGATTAACCAATTGTAGGATACCTACAGGATTTTTCCTTTCACATATAAGTTACTGAATATAAAAGTACTAAAACAGCAGGACTCTCAATTGCCTGAAACTCTCCCTGTCCACATTATCAGGCAACAAAATAACTGTGTGTTTTTCCTTATCTTCAGTCTTGAAATTCAGGATTGAGATAAAGGGGTGGCGGTAACTATCTGCCTGTAAATCGGCATAGACTTCCTTTTTACCTCCAATAAACAGTTTCCAGTCACCATCACTGTCATGAATTACTTCGTGGATTCGGTGCTTTTCAAATGTATGTTTCTTTAATGAACGATAAGTGCTGGCTATTAACACTGGTAGAGATAACAGTATAAATACAGAATGAACAGGCAAAAACCATAGCACGCTAAATGTGAGTATGTGGGAACTAATAATAAAAGTGCTTAATAGATGAGAAGATTGCAGTTTAATCCGCAACGGTGGTGCGTATTGCCTCGATGACATGTTGGTGTCTCCCGTCCGTGGGTTGTTTGTGTTTCATAAAGTATTCGTAGAGTTCCTGATCCGACGTTTCCAGTATTTCCTGAAATATGTTTTTGTCATCCTCTGACAATGCATCATATTTTTTTTTCAGAAATCCTTCTAACAATTCATCCAGCTCCAGCATACCACGTCGGCATTTCCACTGTAACCTTCTTCTGTTTTCACCTGGTTCTTGCATCTTAATTTAAATATGATGTTTAACCATCAGCTTCTTGATATTTCCAATAGCTTTGGTCGGGTTCAGGTTCTTGGGACAGACATCAACGCAATTCATAATAGTGTGGCAACGGAACAAACGATACGGCCCTTCGAGTTCATCCAGTCGGACAGCTGTCCCCTGATCACGGCTATCCATTAAAAAGCGGGCTGATTGTAATAATGCAGCTGGCCCTCGGAACAGATCCGGGTTCCACCAGAATGATGGACATGATGTCGTACAACATCCACACAAAATACATTCATATAGCCCATCCAACTTGTCGCGCTCTTCCGGACTTTGTTTGATTTCAATCTCCGGATCAGGATCGTGTCGAATGAGATAGGGTTTAACTGAGCGATACTGATGAAAAAACTGCTCCATATCGACAATCAAATCACGAATGACGGGTAAGCCGGGCATAGGACGCAATTCAATCGGTTGTTTGAGTATAGTTAACGGTGTAATACAGGCCAGGCCATTACGACCATTGATATTCATACCATCGGAACCACACACGCCCTCGCCACACGAGCGACGAAAACTCAAGGATTCATCCTGTGCCTTCAGGCGTTCCAGTGCATTGAGTAACATCATACCCGGCTCGGTATCTGCAAGTTCGTATTCCTGCATCCGTGGTTCGCTATCAGTTTCCGGATTGTATCTGTAAATTAAGAATTTCATCAATACACTCTTGGCTTGGGCGGGAATGAATCCACTGTTAATGGTTTAATGTGCACGGGTTTGTATTCAAGTCGACGTCCTTCTTTAAAGAACAAACTGTGTTTAAGCCAGTTCTTGTCATCACGTTCCGGATAATCAACACGCGAATGTGCACCACGACTTTCCTTGCGTTCCAGTGCCGAGCAAACCGTTGCCACTGCCAGATCCATCAGATTCTCAAGTTCCAATGCTTCAATACGTGCTGTATTAAAGACCTTGCTATGATCTTTTAATCGCACATCCTTAAGTCGTTCTTCAATAGCTAATACTTTTTCCACTCCTTCCTGTAATACATCTTCCTGACGGAACACGCCACAATACTTATCCATGGTCACTTTTAAATCTGTTTTAATACTGTCAACAGATTCACCATCACCCTTTTGATCCCAGCGAGCAAGACGCGCTAATGCTTTGTCTACACTCTCTTGAGAAATCGGACGGTGATAACGATTTTCTTTCAGGTATTCAATAATATGATTACCGGCAGCACGACCAAATACCACAATATCCAGTAATGAATTACCGCCCAGACGATTAGCACCATGCACCGATACACAGGCACATTCGCCTGCGGCATACAAACCGGGTACCGGTTCTTCTGCACCCTGATGTTCTGGCACTACCACTTGACCGTGTCGATTCGTTGGAATACCGCCCATTGTGTAATGGGCTGTAGGACAGACTGGAATAGGTGCATCAATCGGATCAACACCGGCAAAGGTCATGGATAAATCACGAATCCCCGGTAGACGTTTTTTGATAATGTCTGCATCTAGATGGTTTACCTTTAGCAAGACGTGATCCTTATTAGGACCACAACCACGCCCTTCTTTTAATTCAATCGCAATGGAACGACTCACCACATCACGACTGGCCAAATCTTTTGCATTTGGCGCATAGCGTTCCATGAAACGTTCACCTTCACCATTAACAAGGTAACCACCTTCACCACGCACGCCTTCACTGATCAACATTCCCTTGCCGGCAATACCGGTTGGATGAAATTGAAAAAACTCCATATCTTCCATTGGAATACCGGCACGCAAGGCCATGGCCATGCCGTCACCGGTATTGATACGGGCATTGGTGTTATTATAAAACAGTTGTCCGGCACCACCTGTTGCGATCAATGTGGTCTTGGCTTCAATCAGTAAGGATTCACCAGTTTCAATCTCAATTGCAACCGCACCGAGGATATAACCATCTTCATCCTTTACCAGATCCAGCGCAAAATACTCATCAAAGAAATGGGTGCGAGCATGAATGTTCTGTTGATACAACGTATGCAAAATAGCATGACCGGTTCGATCTGCCGCTGCACAGGTGCGTGATGCCTGTTCGCCACCAAAGTTCTGGCTTTGACCACCAAATGCACGTTGGTAAATACGCCCGTTATCCAGACGTGAGAACGGCACACCGGAATGTTCCAGTTCAATCACTGTATTGGAAGCCGCACGGCACATGTATTCAATCGCATCCTGATCACCGAGGTAATCACTGCCCTTGATAGTATCGTACATATGCCAGTGCCAGTTGTCTGGCGACACATTGGCAAGTGCAGCATTAATACCACCCTGTGCCGCAACCGTGTGCGAACGGGTTGGAAACACTTTTGATACGACACCAACACTGGCATCGGCCTGTGACAACTGCAGTGCTGCCCGTAATCCACCACCACCAGCACCGATCACAAGGCAATCAAATTTTCGTTTGGTTAAGTTCATGTAATTCCCACCATCATCACAACACGCAACATCCATATCCCGATACTAAACAACGATACACCAGTTGCACTCAATAAAATAAAACGCAACATAGCTGAATGGGCATAATCCATTATGACATCACGAATACCAACCCATGCATGAACAAGTAACCCGGCAAAAAAGATAGACGTTGCCAATGAAAAGAACGGTTCAGCCATCCGATCATGCCAACTTTGGTAATCCAGCACTGTTGAGCAAGAAAAAATAAATAAAACAAATAATGTGTAGCCGGTCATGTACAACGCACTCATGCGCTGCAACAACCACGCGCGTAAACCATGAGCATGGAGTTTCATAATAAGACCCCTGCAAAAAAGGCCATGACTAAAAGACCTGCCAGGATCACCAACCAGGAATTGAAACGACTGGCCGAGCGTGTAATACCAATATCAAGATCCAGTAACAGGAGTCGAACTCCGTTAATCAAATGATGGGCAAACATCCAGATCACCACTACCATCACAATACGCACATCAGTGCGGACAAAGAATTCGGTTATTTGCTGAAATCCCTGTTCAGTCTTGAGGGATATTTCCAGTATATATATAAGGAATGGAATCAGCATAAACAGGATAACACCAGAAAACCTGTGGGCAATCGAGACAATAGCCCCGATGGGCATGCGAATCTTGAGTATATTGAGAAATTTGGGTCTTTTTTGTTGTTCTGATATTTCCATATCTAGATAGTGTAACTGTCTGTGGATATACTTCCAGTGTTATCATAGTAAATGTATTGTTATAAAGAATAGACCAAGAGAATAGACCAAATGAAAACTGAGTGGAAAAAATTTCTGGAAGATGTAGGTGCCATTTTTGAAGATGGCCATATTGCCCATTACGGAAATCGTGAGCGCGAACGTCAGGTTGCCATGTCGGGTGAAATCGTTGCTGATTTATCCCATTTCGGACTGATTGCCGCCCATGGTGAAGAAGCTGAAACTTTTTTACAGGGCCAGTTTTGTAATGACGTACGCAAGGTTGATAAAGACAACAGCCAGATAAACGGTTATTGCAGTCCTAAAGGTCGACTGCTTTCCATTTTCCGAATATTCAAATACAAAGACACTTGGTACCTGCTTATTCCACAAGAACTGATCGAAGAAACATTGAAACATCTCCAGATGTTTGTGCTGATCAGCAAAGTCACACTGGAAGATGCAGGTAATGCCATGGTACGTATTGGTTTTTCCGGACCCGATGCGGATACAAAACTAAAAGAAATTCTGGGAAATATCCCTGAGCAAACCAATACTGTGACACATACAGACGGGGTAACAGTAATACGCGTTCCAGGCCCCTGCCCTCGTTTCATTATTCTGGGCGATGTTGAAGCCATCAAAAAAACCTGGTCCCAACTGGATGTACATGCAGCACCCGTAGGTGAACAACCATGGGGACAACTGGATGTGTTGGCCGGTATCCCTGAAATCTATTCACAGACCGTCGATGCCTTTGTACCCCAGATGGTCAATATGCAGGCCATTGATGGTGTCAGTTTTAAAAAGGGCTGTTATACCGGTCAGGAAGTAGTTGCACGAATGCAATATCTAGGTAAATTAAAACGACATATGTACAAGGCTAATATCAAAACTGATGAGCCTGTTATGCCGGGTGATCCTCTGTTTGCCGCAGGAGATACCAGCGGTCAGGGCACGGGTAAAATTGTTAGC